>NZ_JBICII010000002.1:0-6332 GCF_043101865.1 Pseudomonas sp. zjy_15 | reverse complement strand
ACCGGCAGAGCCGGTGTCACCCCCAGCGGAAGTCTCGAGCTTCAGCGGTTGAAGCGCTCCACCAGCGAATACTGGCTGCCCGCCGTGCTGGTCAGTTCTTCGCTCAGCAGTGCCGAGTGCTGCGCCTGTTCGGCGGTCTGGTCGGCCAGTTCGGCAATGGTGCTGATGTTGCGGCTGATCTCGTCAGCCACAGCGGTCTGCTCCTCGGTTGCAGCTGCAATCTGCGTGGCCATGTCGGTAATATTGGCCACCGCTTCGCTGATGCCTACCAGCGCCTCGTCAGCCTGCATAACCCGATCAACACCTTCCTGTGCCTGGCGGTGGCCGGTTTCCATGGTCAGTACTGCGTTGCTGGCGGTCTGTTGCAGCTTGGCGATCAAACCGTGAATCTGCCCGGTGGATTCGGCGGTGCGCTGGGCCAACTGACGCACTTCATCAGCCACCACGGCAAAACCACGGCCCATTTCACCGGCGCGCGCCGCTTCAATGGCTGCGTTCAGCGCCAGCAGGTTGGTCTGGTCGGCGATGCCCTTGATCACGTCGACCACGCCTCCAATCTCGTCGCTGTCTTTGGCCAGTTGCGTAACCGTCTGGCCGGTCTCGCCCACAGCCGCCGACAGACGTTCGATGGCCTCGCGGGTTTCTCCGGCAATCTGCCGGCCCTGGCTGGTCAGGCGGTTGGCTTCCTGGGTGGCATCGGCGGTGCGCTGCACATGGTTGGCCACTTCCTGAGTGGTGGCAGCCATCTGGTTTACCGCAGCGGCGACTTGCTCGGTCTCCACCCGCTGGCGCTCCAGCCCCGAAGAGCTCTTGTGCGCCAAGGCATCGGACTGGCGTGCCTGGTCGCTCAGGTGTTCGGCACTGTCTTGTAGGCGCGTCAGGCAGGTTTTCATGCGTGCGTCCTGGCTGAGCATCGCCATTTCCAGGCGCGCCTGCACGCCACGGCTGTCGGTGTACATCTGCGCGATCAGTGGGTCGGAAGTGGTTTGCTCGGCCAGTCGCAGCAGGCGCTTGAGGCCGCGTTGCTGCCAGCTCAGACCAAGCAGGCCCAGTGGTACCGAAAGCCCTGCGGCCAAGGCAAAGCCCCAGGAATGACCCAGCCAGTTGCCGATCAGGAAGCCCATCTGGCTGATCAGGATGAACGGTAGCCAGTCCTGCAGCACCGGCAGCCACTTGTCGCGGCGCGGTACCGGCGGCTTGCCCTGGTTGATGCGCTGGTACAGGGCCTCGGCGCGGCGGATCTGCTCGGCGGTGGGCTTGACCCGCACCGACTCGAAGCCGACGACCTGGTTGTTATCGAAGATGGGGGTGACATAGGCGTTGACCCAGTAATGGTCACCGGACTTGCAGCGGTTCTTGACGATACCCATCCACGGCTGGCCCTGCTTGAGGGTTTGCCACATATGGGCAAACACGGCAGGCGGTACGTCGGGGTGGCGCACCAGGTTGTGCGGTGCGCCAGTCAGCTCCTCGCGGGTGAAACCACTGATTTCGATAAAGGCATCGTTGCAGTAGGTGACCACACCCTTGGCGTTGGTGGTGGAGATCAACCGCTGCTGGGCAGGGAAAGTCCGTTCTCTCTGGGTAATCGGCTGGTTGTTACGCATGGGTGATAGTCCGCAGGGCTTTCGACAGGTATCGGCAAGCCGCTGGTTTTATTGAATGGATATTTGGTTCATTGATTGCCATCAATGACGGGTGAGTCAGATGATGACCGAATGGGTGGCCAAGGGCCAGCCCTGTCGCGCGGGACTAGGACGCTTGCGGCTGTGGGGGCATCGGCGCCCATGTAACCAAGCGCCGCCCGCGCGGCGCTCGGTTTAGAGAACGGCACAAATCTTGTGCCAGGCTATCCGTCTCAGTCAGCGATCATCTGGCGCAACACATAATGCAGAATTCCCCCCGCCTTGAAGTACTCCACCTCGTTCAGGGTATCAATCCGGCATAGCACCTCGATCTGTTCCTGCTGGCCATCCTCGCGGGTAATGCGCAAGGACAGGCTCATGCCGGGGCGGATATGTGCGCCGTCCAGCCCCAGTACGTCGATCTGCTCCTTGCCGGTCAGCCCCAGCTGTTTGCGGTTGTGCCCGGCCTTGAATTGCAGCGGCAACACGCCCATGCCTACCAGGTTGGAGCGGTGAATACGCTCGAAGCTTTCTGCCAGCACGGCCTTGACCCCCAGCAGGTTGGTGCCCTTGGCTGCCCAGTCGCGGCTCGAGCCGGTGCCGTACTCCTGGCCGGCAATCACCAGCAGCGGGGTGCCTTCCTGCTGGTAACGCATGGCTGCGTCGTAGATCGACAGCTTCTCGCCAGTGGGCACATGCAAGGTGTTGCCGCCTTCTTCACCTGGCAGCATTTCGTTGCGGATACGGATGTTGGCGAAGGTGCCGCGCATCATCACTTCATGGTTGCCACGCCGCGAACCGTAGGAGTTGAAATCGCGTGGCTCCACACCCTGTTCTCGCAGGTAGCGCCCGGCCGGGCTGTCGGTCTTGATGTTGCCGGCGGGGGAAATGTGGTCAGTGGTCACGGAGTCGCCCAACAGTGCCAGCACCCGTGCGCCGTGAATATTGGCAATTTGTGGCGGCGGCCCGCCGATGCCGTCGAAGAACGGTGGGTGCTGGATGTAGGTGGAGTCAGCCTGCCACACGTAAGTGGCGGCCTGTGGCACCTCGATGGCCTGCCACTGCGCATCACCGGCAAACACTTCGGCGTATTCCTTGTGGAACATCGCCGTATCGACCTTGGCCACAGCCTCGGCAATTTCCTGCTGACTCGGCCAGATATCACGCAGGTAGACCGGTTGGCCGTCCTTGCCTGAGCCTAGCGGGTCGCGTGTCAGGTCCAGGCGCACGCTGCCGGCCAGGGCGTAGGCCACCACCAGCGGGGGCGAGGCCAGCCAGTTGGTCTTGACCAGTGGGTGCACGCGGCCCTCGAAGTTGCGGTTGCCCGATAGCACCGAGGCCACGGTGAGGTCGGCGCTGCCAATGGCTTTTTCGATCGCCTCGTCCAGCGGGCCGGAGTTGCCGATGCAGGTGGTGCAGCCATAGCCGACCAGATCAAAACCGAGTTGGTCGAGGTAAGGCGTGAGCCCGGCTGCCTTGAAGTAGTCGGTGACGACTTTGGAGCCCGGCGCCAGCGAACTCTTGACCCAAGGTTTGCGTTGCAGGCCCTTTTCCAGTGCTTTTTTCGCCACCAGCCCGGCAGCCATCATCACGCTGGGGTTGGACGTGTTGGTACATGAGGTGATCGCGGCAATCACCACGGCCCCATCGCGCAGGGTATGGGTCTGGCCCTGATGGCTGTAGTCGATTGCGCCGGTCTGGTCGGCGTTGCCCACCGCCACACCGCCGCCGCCCTCGCTTTCCAGGCGGCCAACTTCTTTGGTCAGCGGTTTGGGCTGCAGCTCGATGAAGTGGTCGAAGGCTTGGCTGACCTGGCCCAGTGCTACGCGGTCCTGCGGCCGTTTGGGCCCGGCCAGGCTGGCTTCGACCTCGTCCATGTCCAGTGCCAGCGTGTCGCTGAATGACGGCTCATGGCCGGGCAGGCGCCACATGCCCTGCGCCTTGCAGTACTGCTCCACCAGCTGCACGGTCGCTTCGGGGCGGCCCGAAAGGCGCAGATAGTCCAGGGTGACCTGGTCGACCGGGAAGAAACCACAGGTGGCGCCGTATTCCGGTGCCATGTTGGCGATGGTCGCGCGGTCGGCCAGGGGCAGCTCGGCCAGGCCGTCGCCATAGAATTCAACGAACTTGCCCACCACGCCTTTCTTGCGCAGCATTTGCGTCACGGTCAGCACCAGGTCAGTGGCAGTGATGCCCTCCCGCAGCTTGCCGGTCAGCTTGAAGCCGATCACTTCGGGGATCAGCATCGATACCGGCTGGCCGAGCATGGCCGCTTCCGCTTCGATGCCGCCGACACCCCAGCCGAGTACGCCCAGGCCGTTGATCATGGTGGTGTGCGAGTCTGTGCCTACCAAGGTATCGGGGAAGGCATAGGTGCGGCCATCAGCCTCACGGGTCCACACCGTGCGGCCCAGGTATTCCAGGTTGACCTGGTGGCAAATGCCAGTGCCCGGGGGTACCACGCGGAAATTGTCGAAGGCGCTCTGGCCCCAACGCAGAAAGGCATAGCGCTCACCATTGCGCTGCATTTCGATGTCGACGTTTTCGGCGAAGGCGTGCGGCGTGCCGTAGCGGTCGACCATTACCGAGTGGTCGATCACCAGGTCGACCGGTGACAGCGGGTTGATCCGTTGCGGGTCGCCGCCAGCCTTGGCCATGGCGGCGCGCATGGCCGCCAGGTCGACCACGGCGGGTACGCCGGTGAAGTCCTGCATCAGCACCCGCGCCGGGCGGTACTGGATCTCGCGGTCGGAGCGCCGTTCGCCCAGCCAGTGGGCAATGGCGCGCAAGTCGTCGCCGGTGACGGTCGCACCATCCTCCCAGCGCAGCAGATTTTCCAGCAGCACTTTCAGCGACATGGGCAGACGCTGCAGGTCACCCAGCTGGCGGGCGGCCTCGGTGAGGCTGAAGTAATGGTAGGTCTGGTCGCCGACCTTGAGGGGCTTGAGGGTGTTCAGGCTATCGAGCGAGGGCATTGCCAACTCCTTCTGCACCGGTGCCCGGCAAATATTCACGGTTTGCCGGCAGCACCGCTCTGTATCGGTCCGCACGGCACGGACCTGGCTGAATGGTCAGGTTAGACCGGTTTACGCTACCTGACCCTTTTCTGGACCGGCGGGGCGTGTCGCAGGTTCCGAACTTCCTTTATCATCGCCGCCCTGCCGGCGCCTGTGGTGCGCCAGCCGTAGTGGAGTGAGAGATGAATACCCTGTTCATGCATTGCCGGCCCGGTTTCGAGGGCGAGGTTTGCGCCGAAATCAGCGAACATGCCGCCCGCCTGGGCATTGCCGGCTATGCCAAAGGCAAGCCGCAAAGTGCCAGCGCCGAGTTTGTCTGTAGCGAGGAGGGCGGTGCCGAGCGCTTGATGGGGGAGCTGCGCTTCAACCAGCTGATTTTCCCGCGGCAGTGGGCACGTGGCGGTTACGTCGAACTGCCGGAAAGTGACCGCATCAGCGTACTGCTGGCGCAGTTGGCCGATCTCCCGGTGTTCGGTAGCTTGTGGCTTGAGGTGCTGGACAGCAACGAAGGCAAGGAATTGTCTACCTTTTGCCGAAAGTTCGAAGTGCCGTTGCGCAAGGCCCTGGAGAAGGCCGGCCGCCTGGTCGACGACCCTGGCCGCCCACGTTTGCTACTGACCTTCATCAGCGGCCGGCGGGTGTTTGTCGGCGTTGCATCGGCCAGCAACAGCGCGTTGTGGCCCATGGGCATCCCGCGCCTGAAGTTCCCTCGCGAGGCACCTAGCCGTTCGACACTCAAGCTGGAAGAGGCCTGGCACCAGTTCATTCCGCGTGAGCAGTGGGAGCAGCGCCTGGGTGATGACATGACCGGTGTCGACCTGGGAGCCTCGCCGGGCGGCTGGACCTACCAGCTGGTGCGCCGTGGCATGCTGGTGACAGCCATTGACAACGGGCCGATGGCCGAAAGCCTGATGGACACCGGCCTGGTCCAGCACTTGATGGCCGATGGGTTTACCTGGCAGCCGAAGCAGCCGGTAGACTGGATGGTGTGCGATATCGTCGAGAAGCCGGCGCGTACCACCTCGCTGATCGAAACCTGGCTGGGTGAGGGGTTGTGCCGCGAGGCAGTGGTCAACCTGAAGTTGCCGATGAAGCAGCGTTATGCCGAAGTACGGCGCCTGCTCGACCGCATGGAGGCAACATTCAAGGCACGCAAGATCAGGGTGTCGATTGCCTGCAAGCAGCTTTACCACGACCGCGAGGAAGTGACGTGCCACCTGCGGCGGCTCGATCTGAAGCCACGCTGAGGCCAGCACGTCGTTCTGCTTCTGCTTCTGCTGTTGCTGTTGCTGTTGCTTCTAAGCGCGCGATAGTTCAGGCGACGCAGATTGCGACTTCAGGAGGCCGAGTGCAGGGTTTGCGAAGGGAGGTGACGGGCATGGATGCCCGTCAAGCGCTGGGCCCCAGGATGGGGCCTGCAGCGCGGTCCTCCCGGGAGCAAGCCCGGAGCGAGGGGACCCCGGAGCGCAGCGCAGGGGCCGGATGATGGGAGCCGACGGTTTTTGGTTCCTTTTTGCCACGACAAAAAGGGACCCGCCGTAAGGGCGGAAAGGTGACTATGCGCCACCTTCGCGAATGAATACCTACTTGATGTGGATGCTCACATCCAAGAAGCAAGAAGCAAAGAGCGAACTCGTCTGTTTTGACTCGGCGAACCGTCCATTTGCGATGGCGACGCTGACTCACCTTT
>NZ_JBICII010000029.1:0-572 GCF_043101865.1 Pseudomonas sp. zjy_15 | reverse complement strand
CCTCCTGAAGTCGCAATCTGCGTCGCCTGAACTACCGCGCGCTTAGAAGCAAAAGCCAAAGCAAGAACAAGAGCAACGGCGCTCTTCCAGGCACACCAGGCCGAGGGCAGCCATGCCGGCGATGTCCTTATCCAGATGACCGGGCAGAACCTCACCGAATGCATCGGCGGTGCCGGCCGATCACCGAGTTCGCTTTTCGCTTTTGATTTTGCTTCTAAGCGCGCGGTAGTTCAGGCGACGCAGATTGCGACTTCAGGAGGCCGAGTGGAGGCCTTGCGGAGGGAGATGACGGGCATGGATGCCCGTCAAGCGCTGAGGCCCCATGGATGGGGCCTACAGCGCGTGCTCCCGGGAGCAAGGCCGGAGCGAGGGGACCCCGGAGCGCAGCGTAGGGGCCGGATGATGGGAGCCGACGGTTTTTGGTCCCTTTTTGCCACGACAAAAAGGGACCCGCCGTAAGGGCGGAAAGGTGAGTTGGCGTCGCCATCGCAAACGGACTGTACGTCCGATCAGAACCAGCGTTTAAGCTTTGGGCTTTTGAGCTTTTGAGCTTTTGAGCTTTTGAGCTTTTG
>NZ_JBICII010000028.1:0-64223 GCF_043101865.1 Pseudomonas sp. zjy_15 | reverse complement strand
CAAAGCTTCAGGGCCGCTCAGCTGCGGAGTGTTCCTCCGCCACCGGCGTCCCCCGCCCGGCTTCCTGATGCCACTGCAGGGCGATCAGGATCAGCGTAGGCACCCCCAGCAAAGCAGTGATCAGGAAGAAGTCGTGGTAGCCGAACTTCTCCACAATAACGCCCGAATACCCGCCGATCAGCCGCGGCAACAGCAGCATGATCGAACTGAGCAGCGCGTATTGGGTCGCCGAGAACTTCAGATTGGTCAGGCTTGACAGGTAGGCCACAAAGGCCGAGGTAGCCATGCCGGAGCTGAAGTTGTCCAGTGAGATGGTCACCACCAGCATTTCCAGGTTCGGCCCCATGTCAGCCAGCATCAGGAACAGGATGTTGGTGCCGGCAGAGGCTACGCCGCCGATAAACAGGATGGGCATGATGCCGAAACGTACGATCAGCAGACCGCCAACCCCGGCGCCGACCAAGGTCATGATCAGACCGAAGATCTTGCTGACGCTGGCAATCTGGTCCTTGGTGAAGCCCATGTCGATATAGAACACGTTGGCCATCACCCCCATCACCGTGTCCGACATGCGATAGGTGGCGATCAGGCCTAGCAGCAGCAGAGCCTGCCAGCGGTAGCGGGTGATGAAGTCGTTGATCGGGGTCAGCACGGGGGCCAGGCCGCGACGACCGAGGCTCGACAGGCAGGCCCAGGACAACAGCACGTAGAGGATCAGGCGCAGGAAGGCGCGGTCTTCCAGCAGCAGGTCAAGCGGCGTGGCATCACCGGAGATCACACTGGACCAGCCGGTATTGAACATCTGGGTGAAGCTGGCCGGTACCGAGACCAGCAGGATGATCAGCACGAACACCGAGGCCATCTGGTGCACCAGCCCGTAGCGCGCGGCCGACAGTTGGGTGCGCATGGGCACTGACGGTTCGCGCATGACCAAGGTGGTGAACAGGGCGGGCAGCATCATCACGCCGAACATCACGTAAGTACCGGCCCAGGCCTTGTGCAGGTAGCTGAAGCCGGTAGAGCCGAACCACTCGGCGAAGAACAGGGCACCGGCCGTGGCGAGCAAGGCAGCCACCCGATAGCCGGCCATGTAGCTGGCAGCAAGCGCGGCCTGGCGCTGGTCGTCGGCAATTTCCAGGCGGTAGGCGTCGACAGCGATGTCCTGGGTAGCCGAGGCGAAGGCCACCAGTACGGCCATGGCAATCAGCCAGGAGAGGTGTTGTTGCGGGTCGCACAGGCTCATGCCGACCAGCCCGATTACCACCAGCGCTTGCGACAACAGCAGCCACGAACGCCGGCGCCCGAGGCCGCCAAGCAACGGCAGACGCCATTGGTCTAGCAGCGGTGACCAGACCCACTTGAAGGCGTAGGCCAAGCCAATCAGGCTGGCATAACCGATGGTTTCACGGGCAACGCCGGCTTCGCGCAACCATACCGACAGGGTCGAGAACACCAGCATGTAGGGCAGGCCGGCGGCGAAACCGAGTAGCAAAAGTACCAAGGTTGACGGGCTGGCATAGGCAGCAAGCGCAGCGCGCCAGGTTTTACGGGGCATGGGCCAACATCTGCCTCAAGTTTTCGAAAACAAAGCGCGCACTCTAACCGCTGTGCTCCATTGGGCGCCAGCCATGGCGCGTCATATCCACACGATTGTTGCTTACATTCACACCTTCCTCGCGTAACCGCGCCCGTTGTTCATCGCCCGACGGCGTGCCCAGCGCCAGGCTCAGCCGGCCACCTGCGCCAAGCACCCGATGCCAAGGCAGGCGAGTGTCTGCAGGCAACTGCCCCAAGGTGCGCCCAACCCAGCGCGCCGCACGGCCAAGCCCAGCCAGTTCGGCCAGTTGGCCATAGCTCACCACCTTGCCGGGTGGCACTTGGCCAAGTACTGAATACAGCGCCGTTCGTCGGCCCTCGGCCGAATCAAGGGCGTGCTCATATCCATCAGACATCTCGCCCGCCTTGGGCTGCAGATGAAACCGGACCGGTGGTCCGGCAAATGAGAGTTGAACTCAACGGCATGCTCCCGGTCTGTCCTTGCTCTGGTCGTCGGTATCTGGATAATGCCCGGCTTTTTCGTCAAATCGAACCCTAGTCCGCAACCAAAGTCCGTTTATGAATTCTAGATCCTTGTTGTGCCTTCTTGCTGTTTCCCTGTGCGCCTCTCCGGTGTTCGCCGACACTGTGTGGATGAAGAACGGTGACCGGCTGAGTGGCAAGATCAAGGTCTTCGACGGCGGCAAGCTGCTGCTGGAAACCCCTTATGGCGGGTCAATCGCCCTGGACTGGAAACAGGTCCAGACGTTGGAAAGCGACCAGCAGATGCTGGTCAAACAGGACGCCTACAGCGGAGAGAAAGCCAAGTCGCTCAAGGCCGCCGAGCCAGGCAAGGTGACCTTGGCCAATGGCGATTCACCGAAGACGGTGGAGCTGGCCAGCATCGAGCAGATCATGAAGCCCAGGCCGCTGATCGAGGATTTCGTGTGGAAAGGCAATGTCGACGTGGCGCTGGACTACAAGCGCGCCGAGAACGACACCGACGATTACGACGTGGGCTTCAAGACCACTGCCCGCCATGGCCGTTGGCGGCACAACGCCGAGGGTGAGTACAACCGCGAGACCAAGGACGACATCACCACCACCAACAACTGGAGCGCCGAGTACGCTCTGGACCGCTTTATTACCGAGAAGTGGTTCTGGCAGGGGCGTGCGGAATACAAACGCGATCACATCGAAGACCTGGCCCGCCAGCGCACCGTGGGTACAGGCCCGGGTTACCAGTTCTGGGACGATGAGCTGGGTGCGTTCTCGCTGGGTTCACTGATCAACCGCACTGATTTCGAGTATCGGGACGGCGGAAAGGATAATTTCTATTCTGCGGCCGTGAAGTGGGATTACACCCGCTACCTGATCGGCAAGAACGTGCAGCTGTTCACCAACGGCGAGTTCGCCAAGCCGCTGGGTGGCGTGGCCGACTATTCGCTGGATGCCGAGGTTGGCCTGCGCTACAAGGTCACCGAGTGGGCTTCGCTCAACCTCAAGGCAGAGAAGGATATCATCACGGGCACGCGTGAGAGTGACCTGGACAAGACACGCTATACCGCGGGCTTTGGCGTTACCTGGTAAGGCGTCTGGATGCAGGTCAGTGGCACAGGCAGCGGATAATGCTTATCTTGTCCCCAACCCGTCCGCCAGGAGCCGCCCTCAAGTGAGTACCAACGCCATTCGCCCCGCCCGGGAACTGCTGCTCAAGGAATACCGCGGCGTGCTTTCGACACATTCCAGGTCGATGCCTGGCTACCCCTTCGGTTCGGTCGTGCCGTACTGCCTGGACGCCCAGGGCAACCCGCTGATCCTGATCAGCCGCATTGCCCAGCACACCCACAACCTGCTGAAGGACCCCAAGTGTTCGCTGCTGGTGGGTGAGCGCGAGGCTGAAGATGTGCAGGCGGTAGGGCGCCTGACGGTGATGGCCGAAGCGCACAAGCTGGTCGACGAGGCCGTCATCGAGGCCGCCGCCGAACGCTATTACCGCTATTTCCCGGACGCGGCCAACTACCACAAGGCCCACGACTTCGATTTCTGGGTGCTGCAGCCGGTGCGTCACCGCTACATTGGCGGCTTCGGTGCGATCCACTGGCTCGACCAGGTGACCTTGGCCAACCCGTTCGCCGGCAAGGCCGAGGGCAGCATGATCGAACACATGAACAGCGATCACGCCAGTGCCATTGCCCACTACGTCGAACTGACCGGGTTGCCACAACACGTACCGGCGCAGATGGTCGGGGTAGACAGTGAAGGGATGCACCTGCGCATCGGTCAGGCAGTGCACTGGTTGCCTTTCCCGACTACTTGCAACACGCCGACACAAGTCCGCGAGGCCTTGGTTTTGCTGGCTCGCGCCGACAAGTGGGCGCATATGATGCAAGCCGAGGGTTGAAATCCGGAGCGCAGGCATCCATCTGAGGTCTTATTGGAAGGTTATCTTCCGTCGAGGAACCCTTGATGCGTGCTTTTCTACTGCTGTTTCTGATTTTTCCTGTGCTGGAGCTGTTCGTCTTCGTGAAGGTCAGCGCGGCAATCGGTTTCTTCCCGGCGTTGCTGCTGATCATCGCCGGTTCCGCCCTGGGTGTGCTGGTCATGCGGGTGGCCGGCCTGGCTACCGCATTGCGCGCCCGTGAAAGCCTGCAGCGCGGTGAGTTGCCCGCCGAGGATATGTTCCAGGGCATGATGCTGGCTGTGGGTGGTGGCCTGTTGCTGCTGCCAGGCTTCATCAGCGACGTGTTGGGTGTGCTGTGCCTGTTGCCGTTCACCCGCCGCCTGGCTGCGCGCAAGATGCGCGAGCGTGCCGAGGCCCAGGCCATGCGCCAGCGTGCGTTCCAGGACGACCCCTTCCAGGCGCAGCCGCGAGATGGCGGCCACCGCCCGAACGTGATCGAAGGCGAGTACGAGCGCCGAGACAAATAAAAAAGACCGGGGCCGCGCAAGCGGCCCCGGTTTTTTTCGGCCTGATGAAAAATTTTCCATATCGAGCCTTGTAATTGAATATGGCGGCCTCATGTATGTGGTCACCGCAAGGTTTCTGGTGGCAACACCAGACATTACACAGGTGGTTCGCTCACAGCGGGCCGCCCCCGGCAACGCCGGACAGCATCAAAACCGCCGGTGTCGAACCGGCCGATGAAAACCACAATTTGGGAGAGATCGACAATGAAACTTCGTCCTCTGCATGACCGCGTAGTCATCCGTCGCAGCGAAGAAGAATCGAAAACCGCTGGCGGTATCGTCCTGCCGGGTTCGGCCGCTGAAAAACCAAACCGCGGCGAAGTTGTAGCCGTCGGCACCGGTCGCGTCCTGGACAACGGCGAAGTTCGCGCGCTGGCCGTGAAAGTGGGTGACAAAGTGGTTTTCGGCCCGTACTCGGGCAGCAACACCGTGAAAGTCGATGGCGAAGACCTGCTGGTCATGGCCGAGAACGAAATCCTCGCCGTTGTCGAAGGCTGATTTCCCCCCGACTTCCCGTTACTCCAAAGTTTTTCAAGGATTAAACGATCATGGCTGCTAAAGACGTAAAATTTGGTGATTCCGCTCGTAAGAAAATGCTGGTTGGTGTCAACGTTCTGGCTGACGCGGTAAAAGCGACCCTGGGCCCGAAAGGCCGTAACGTGGTACTGGCCAAGAGCTTCGGCGCCCCGACCATCACCAAGGACGGCGTTTCCGTCGCCAAAGAAATCGAGCTGAAAGACGCTTTCGAAAACATGGGCGCCCAGCTGGTCAAGGAAGTTGCTTCCAAGGCCAACGACGCTGCCGGTGACGGCACCACCACCGCTACCGTTCTGGCTCAGGCCATCGTCAACGAAGGCCTGAAAGCCGTCGCTGCCGGCATGAACCCGATGGACCTGAAGCGCGGTATCGACAAGGCAACTGCTGCCGTCGTTGCCGAGCTGAAGAACCTGTCCAAGCCATGCGCCGACTCCAAGGCCATCGCCCAGGTAGGTACCATCTCTGCCAACTCCGATAGCTCCATCGGTGAAATCATTGCCGAAGCCATGGAAAAAGTCGGTAAAGAAGGCGTGATCACCGTTGAGGAAGGCTCGGGCCTGGAAAACGAACTGTCCGTCGTAGAAGGCATGCAGTTCGACCGCGGCTACCTGTCGCCGTACTTCGTCAACAAGCCGGACACCATGGTTGCCGAGCTGGAAAGCCCGCTGCTGCTGCTGGTCGACAAGAAAATCTCCAACATCCGTGAGCTGCTGCCAGTTCTGGAAGCCGTTGCCAAGGCCGGCCGCCCACTGCTGATCGTTGCCGAGGACGTTGAAGGTGAAGCGCTGGCTACCCTGGTAGTCAACAACATGCGCGGCATCGTCAAGGTTGCTGCAGTCAAGGCTCCGGGCTTCGGCGATCGCCGCAAGGCCATGCTGCAGGACATCGCCGTCCTGACTGGCGGCCAGGTCATCTCCGAAGAAATCGGCCTGTCCCTGGAAACCGCTACCCTGGAGCACCTGGGTAACGCCAAGCGCGTCATCCTGTCCAAGGAAAACACCACCATCATCGACGGTGCTGGTGCTGATACCGAGATCGAAGCACGCGTCAAGCAGATCCGTGCCCAGATCGAAGAAACTTCCTCGGACTACGACCGTGAGAAGCTGCAAGAGCGTCTGGCCAAGCTGGCTGGCGGTGTTGCCGTGATCAAGGTGGGTGCCGGCACTGAAGTTGAAATGAAAGAGAAGAAAGCCCGCGTTGAAGACGCCCTGCACGCTACCCGTGCAGCCGTTGAAGAAGGCGTGGTGCCTGGCGGTGGTGTTGCCCTGGTTCGCGCCCTGGCAGCCATCATCGACCTGAAAGGCGACAACGAAGACCAGAACGTCGGTATCGCGCTGCTGCGTCGCGCTGTTGAATCCCCGCTGCGCCAGATCACTGCCAACGCCGGTGATGAGCCAAGCGTGGTTGCTGACAAGGTCAAGCAAGGTTCGGGCAACTTCGGCTACAACGCCGCTACCGGTGAATACGGCGACATGATCGAGATGGGTATCCTGGACCCAGCCAAGGTTACTCGCTCGGCGCTGCAAGCTGCTGCTTCGATCGGCGGTCTGATGATCACCACCGAAGCCATGGTTGCCGACCTGCCGGAAGACAAGCCAGCTGCTGGCATGCCTGATATGGGCGGCATGGGTGGCATGGGCGGCATGATGTAAGCCAGCCTTACCCCCTGCACCATCAAAAAGCCCCGGTTCGCGAGAACCGGGGCTTTTTTTTATTGCTGTCGGGGCCTCTTCGCAGCACAAGGCTGCGCTTGAGCCTTGTGCTGTGAAAGAGTGGATCAACCGACCAGCGGATCACCGACGTGCAGAATTTTCATGCCGTTGGTGCCACCGATGGTGTGGT
The DNA here is from genome assembly GCF_043101865.1 of Pseudomonas sp. zjy_15. Classification (NCBI taxonomy): domain Bacteria; kingdom Pseudomonadati; phylum Pseudomonadota; class Gammaproteobacteria; order Pseudomonadales; family Pseudomonadaceae; genus Pseudomonas; species Pseudomonas sp. zjy_15. The sequence goes on along the minus strand of NZ_JBICII010000028.1, from coordinate 57,338 downwards.
AGCTGTCACCCTTGGTCAGGATCACCCAGTCACCTTGCTCCACCAGGCCACGTTTGAGCAGCTCGTCGACCGCCGCCTGGCTCACCTTGTCGGCCGGCAGCGCGGCCGGGTCGAAGGCAATCGGGTACACGCCACGGAACATCGAGGCGCGCGCCTGGGTGGCGCGGCGCGGCGACAGGGCGAAGATCGGTACATGCGAGCGCAGGCGCGACATGATCAGCGGGGTGTAGCCGCTTTCGGTCAGGGCGATGATCGCCTTTACGCCCGGGAAGTGGTTGGCAGTGTACATGGCCGCCAAGGCGATGCTTTCGTCGCAGCGCTCGAAGGTGGTGTGCAGGCGATGGCTGGACTTCTGGCTGGTCGGGTGCTTTTCGGCACCCAGGCAGATGCGTGCCATGGCCTGAACCGCTTCGATCGGGTAGGAACCGGCGGCGCTTTCGGCCGACAGCATCACCGCATCGGTGTTGTCCAGCACGGCGTTGGCCACGTCGGACACTTCAGCGCGGGTCGGCATCGGATTCTGGATCATCGACTCCATCATCTGGGTCGCCACGATGACTGCCTTGTTGTTGCGGCGGGCGTGCTGGATGATCTTCTTCTGGATGGCGATCAGCTCGGCGTCGCCGATTTCCACGCCCAGGTCACCACGGGCAACCATCACCGCGTCGGAGGCGGCGATCAGCTTGTCGAGGGTCTCGTCATCGGCAACTGCTTCGGCGCGTTCGATCTTGGCCACCAGCCAGGCGCTGCCGCCGGCTTCGTCACGCAGCTTGCGCGCGTATTCCATGTCGCTGGCGTCACGCGGGAAGGACACGGCCAGGTAGTCCAGGTCCATTTCCGCAGCCAACTTGATGTCGGCCTTGTCTTTTTCGGTCAGGGCCGGTGCGGTCAGGCCACCACCTTTACGGTTGATGCCTTTGTGGTCCGACAGCGGGCCACCGATGATCACCACGCAGTGCAGGGCGTCTGCTGTGGCGGTTTCGACGCGCATGACCACACGGCCATCGTCGAGCAGCAGTTCGTCACCAACGCCGCAGTCCTTGACCAGGTCGGGGTAGTCGATACCGACGATGTCCTGGTTGCCTTCGGTCAGCGGGTGGGCGGTGGAGAAGGTGAACTTGTCACCGATCTTCAGTTCGATGCGCTTGTTGGCGAACTTGGCGATGCGGATCTTCGGACCCTGCAGGTCGCCCAGCAGTGCAACATGGCGGCCGTTCTTGGCGGCGATGTCACGAATCAGGCGCGCGCGGGCCTTGTGCTCGTCCGGCGTGCCGTGGGAGAAGTTCAGACGTGCCACGTCCAGGCCGGCGAGGATCAGTTGTTCGATCACTTCCGGCGAGTTGCTGGCGGGGCCAAGGGTGGCGACGATTTTGGTGCGGCGGATGCTCATGCACAGACTCCTATAGTGAAGCGCAGCGAAAGGCTACTCCTGAATCTCGCTGTAGTCATTGTTCCGTTGCACTACCTACGCCCAGGGCAGGGTGGCATTTGAACGGCGCAGGGTATCCTTGCAAAAGGGTGTGAAGATTTGCAGGCAAACGCCGATACACTGGCATCAAAGGAGATCCCCATGCGAGCCCTGATCGTTTTAGCCCTGGCCGCCAGCGCCGTCGGCTGCACCCGCTGGTCCATGGACCACCACTTGAACAATGCTTACCGCGCCTACGACCGCGGCGATTGCGCACGGGTCATGCTCGAACTGTCGCAGGTTGATCGCACCAGCCGGGCCCGGCCGTTCATCCACCCCGAAGTGTCACTGCTGCGCGGCCAGTGCCTGGAGCGTCAGGCGTTGTACGTGGACGCGGCGCAGACCTATCAGTACCTGATCCAGCAATACCCAGGCAACGAATATGCCTATCGCGCCCGAGCGCGTCTGCAGACACTGGAAAAACTCGGCCATTTGCGCGGTGCAGAAACGACCGTGGCCAACCCGGTGACGACCGTACCTTGGCGCTAACACAAAGGTGTGGTTTATTTCACGAGATTTGCTGCGCGTGCTGCGCTAATCTGTAACTCAGTTGTTACAACAACCGCCAGTACCTTGTATTCCTGGCATCAGGTACGGAATACACCCGCGATCATGTTCAACAAGCGCAACATCGAACGTCATCAGCTACCTTGTGTCCTCAAGGTGTTCAACCGCTTTACCGGTCAGGAGATCGGTCAGCTAGGCAATGCCTCTGAAAATGGTCTGATGGTCATCAGCCAGCTACCCGTGCTGGTCGGGCCCGATTACGAGCTGCAGCTGCGTATGCCCCTGCATGGCGGCGGGCACCAGTTCGTCAACCTCACTGCCAGTTGCCTGTGGTGCCGCGAGGACCAGACGCCTGGGCACTACGATTCGGGCTTCATGCTGTTGCAGTCTCCGCGCGAGTACGATGATTTCGTCCGTTCGTTGCGCGATTATTTCAGTTTCCGCCCCGCCAACGCGCCCGTCTGAACGTTCGTTCTTCACAATCGCGCTAGAATCGGGTCGACCTCGATACAGGACGACCCCGTGACCTCCAGCATTTTCTGGCACGACTATGAAACCACCGGCATCAACCCGCGCTGCGATCGGCCGCTGCAGGTGGCCGGCGTGCGCACTGACTTCGACCTCAACGAGATCGACGAGCCGATCAACCTTTATTGCCGGCCGTCGGACGACATCCTGCCGCACCCGGCGGCCTGCCTGGTGACAGGTATCACGCCGCAGCTGCTGGCGGAGCAGGGCCTGTGCGAAGCCGAGTTCATGACTCGTGTGCATGCCCAGCTGGCGCAACCGGGCACCTGTGGTGCCGGCTACAACACCCTGCGCTTCGACGATGAAGTGACCCGCTACAGCCTTTACCGCAACTTTTTCGATCCGTATGCCCGTGAATGGCAGGGAGGCAATAGCCGCTGGGACCTGATCGATATTGTGCGCACCGCCTATGCCCTGCGACCGGAAGGCATTCAATGGCCACAACAGGACGGGCGCACCAGCCTGCGTCTGGAGCTGCTGAGCAAGGCCAATGGCATTGACCACGGGCATGCCCACGAAGCGCTTTCCGACGTGCGGGCAACCATTGCCCTGGCCCGCCTGATTCGGCAGAAACAACCCAAGTTATATGACTGGCTGTTTCAGTTGCGCAGCAAGCATAAAGTGATGGAGCAGATCCGTTTGTTGCAGCCACTGGTGCATATATCCGGGCGTTTTTCGGCGGCGCGCAATTACCTGGGGGTCGTATTGCCATTGGCCTGGCACCCGCGTAATCGCAATGCACTGATTGTCTGCGACCTGCATCAGGAAACCCTACCGTTACTGCGGGAAAGTGCTGAAGTTTTACGTCAGCGCTTGTACACCCGGCATGATGAATTGGCTGAAGGTGAATTACCGGTACCGCTCAAATTGGTGCAGATCAATCGTTGCCCGGTAGTGGCGCCGCTGTCGGTATTGCGCCCGGTCGATCAACAACGATTGGGCCTGGACTTGACGTTGTTACAGTCGCGCGGCGAACAATTGGCCAGTCAGCAGGGGCAATGGCAGGAAAAGCTGGAACACATCTATGGCAAGGACGAGTTCACCCCGAGTGAGGACCCGGAACAGCAGTTGTATGATGGTTTTATAGGTGACCGCGACCGGCGCTTATGCGAGCAAGTGCGTGCGCTGGAACCGGCGCAGTTGAGCCATGGCCACTGGATGTTCGATGATTCGCGTTTGCCGGAGCTGTTTTTCCGCTATCGGGCACGTAACTTCCCTGAAACCTTGACCCGCGAAGAGCGGCAACGTTGGTATGGCTTCTGCCAGCAACGCCTGAGCGACCCGCAGTGGGGCGCGCCGAATACCTTGGGCGACTTCGAACGAGCACGCCAGCAAGCCTGGGAGGGCGCCGACGAGGCGGGCAGGCGGGTGTTGGAGGCCTGGCAAATGCATGCTCGACAATTGCAGGAAAACTATTCAATCGGCTGATGGCTGGTAAACAAAAACGCCGGCAATGTGCCGGCGTTTTTATTGTGCGAAGCAAGAGGGCGTATGCGGATAATCAGTCCAGCAGGGTTGCCCAGCTTTCAACCACGTCGCCGCCCCAAGTGGCTTTCCACTCTTTCAGGGTCTTGTGGTTGCCGCCTTTGGTTTCGATCACTTCACCGTTGTGCGGGTTCTTGTATTGCTTGACCTTGCGCGCACGCTTGGTGCCGGTAGTCTTGACCGAACCACGAGGTGCCTTGCTCAGTTTCGACTCTGGGTCGAGCAGGGCAATCACGTCGCGCAGCGACTTGGAGTACTCGCCCATCAGTGTGCGCAGTTTGCCTTCGAACTCCAGTTCTTTCTTCAGCTTGTCATCCTGCGACAGATTGGCCAGGCGGGCCTGAAGTTCCTTGATGGCTTCTTCGGTAGCGCGGTACTCGTTGATCAGGGACATGGAGTGTTCCTTAATGCGTGTTCAGAAATGTGTGGGCCAATAATAGACAGGCAATACTCGCAAGTAAACATAAGAATGGGCAATTAACTGTTAATTAAGCTGTGACAGCATTTCTCTACGTGAACAAAATTTTACATACGGCCCAGGCGATTCGTCATGTCTGTCAGACTGCGCCCTTGCAGCGTTTCGCGCCTGCATATGCCATCGCGGCAGCGATCAATACTGCGTTTTTTCTGGCGGACCGCTAGAATAGGCGCCTTTGCGAAGTTCTGGAGTCTCATTCATGCGCACCTATCGTCTGGTGATCGCCTGCCCCGACCGTGTAGGCATCGTGGCGAAAGTCAGTAATTTCCTGGCCTTGTACAATGGCTGGATCAACGAAGCCAGCCACCACTCCGATGAGCAGAGCGGTTGGTTCTTCATGCGTCATGAAATCCGCGCTGAGTCGCTGCCGTTCGGTATCGAAGCTTTCCGTGAGGCGTTTGCGCCGATCGCTGAAGAGTTCTCCATGACTTGGCGCATTACCGACTCGGCACAGAAAAAACGTGTGGTGTTGATGGCCAGCCGCGAGTCGCACTGCCTGGCAGACCTGCTGCACCGCTGGCACACCGATGAACTGGACTGCGAGATCCCTTGCGTGATTTCCAACCACAACGACCTGCGCAGCATGGTCGAATGGCACGGTATTCCGTTCTTCCATGTACCGGTCGACCCTAAGGACAAGGCCCCGGCCTTTGCCGAAGTGTCGCGTCTGGTGCAGGAGCATGCCGCCGACGTCGTGGTACTGGCCCGCTACATGCAGATCCTGCCGCCACAACTGTGCCAGGACTATGCCGAGAAGGTGATCAACATCCATCACAGCTTCCTGCCGTCGTTCGTCGGCGCCAAGCCATACCACCAGGCCGCCCTGCGTGGGGTGAAGCTGATCGGCGCGACGTGCCATTACGTCACCGAAGAGCTGGACGCCGGCCCGATCATCGAGCAGGATGTGGTGCGAGTCAGCCATGCCGACAGCATCGAGGACATGGTCCGCTTTGGCCGTGATGTGGAGAAGATGGTGCTGGCCCGTGGCCTGCGTTATCACCTGGAAGACCGCGTGCTGGTGCATGGTAACAAGACGGTGGTGTTCGACTGACGCCATCGGGCTTGCTGTGAGATTCTGGGTTGCTGTGCAGCCCCGTCGCGACAGGGGCGCAAAGCGCCCCGGCAATCTTGGGTGAAACGCTAATGGCCAGGCAACGCAACAACCCCGCCGCCTCACCTCCACCGACCCTTGGCGAAGGCTGCCTGGCCCGCTACGACCCTGAAGCCCTGGATGACACGGATGGCACCGACTTCCCCGGCGCCGCCGAACTCTGGCAGCAGCTCAACCCGCCTGACGCCGCCAGCGTTCCAGCAGCGGACGCCCCAGCAGGCAGACAAACACCGGCCCCCCAGCCAGCAGATAAAAGTAGTAAGTAACCGCCCGCCATATCAGGATTGCCGCAGCGGCGGTCGAACTGCCCACCAAGGGTGTCAACAGGCTGGCCGACGTCAGCTCGGCGGCCCCGGCCCCGCCAGGCAGCAGGCTGAATTGGCCGGCGCTGAGCGACAGCATCTGCACCAGGAAGCTGGGAATCCACTGCAGGTCTACCCCCAAGCCTCGCAGCACCAGGTACAGCACGCTGTAGCGCAGCCCCCAGTGGGCGCAGGTCAGGGTGAACACCAGGCTCAGCGTGCGCTTGGGCAGGCGCCAGGTCTGCGCCAGTGCTGCGACGAAGTGCAGCAGTTTGCGCGCCCAGCGACGTTTGCGCGGGTGGCCCATCCCCATCCCCATGCGCTGCAACAGCCTGCCGTTCATGCGCATTATCGGGCGCAGGTAGCGCAACAGCCCGATCACCCCGGCCAACGCTGTGCACAGCAGTAACGCACTGCCAAGCAACATGCTTTCCTGACTGCGACCCAGGCTGTGGAACAGCGCGTATCCGGCAATCGCCAGCATTGCGCAGAAGAAGAACACCAGGTCGTTCAACTGGTCCATGGCAAAGACGGCGCCGCTGCGCGCCGGGCAGATGCGGTCTCGCGCCAGCAGGGCTATCAGGGTAAGCGGCCCACCACTACCGCCAGGGGTGGTGCAGATGGCAAACTCGGTGGCCATGACAACGCCCAGGCTGCGAGCATGGCTCAACTGTTTCGCCTGCTCACCCAGCAACAGGCGCAGGCGCAGCGCATTGATGACCCAGCACAACAGAATCATGCCTAGCAGCATGATCATCAGGTGCGGGTCGAACCGGCTCAGCCTCGGCAGCAGTTCGCTACCACCCAGCAACGCTGGCACCAGTGCTGCACCCAGCAATGCCAGCGCCAGCCAGGCCCAGCGCTTCATGCGGCCCCCTGGCGCTCCAGCCAGGCGGATTTGGTCAGCGGTTCACGGCCCTCCTTGAGCAGTTTTTCCAGCGTGCGCAGCCAATAGTCGCGGGATGAGCGATGACGCATGTCTACAGGGTGCAGTCCCATGCGCAACGTGCTTGCACCCCGCCAGCGCTGGCATTGCCAGTCGCAGAGCGTGCGGGACAGTTTGCGACGCCATGCGCTCCGGGCGCTCCAGACCAGGCCTGGCGCATCAATGGCCGTAAAGTCCGGCAAGCGGTACAGATGCTGCGGTGTGCTGGTGTATTTCAGTGGCAGGCGGCACAGCGCTTGCCGTGTGCCCTGGCTCATGAGCCAGGCTGGTGCGACAAACCCTGCCACCGGCCAACCTTGGCCCTCGAACAGTGCCAGGCCCTCCTGTAGGCGGGTCAGCGCTTCGTCCTCATCAAGGCTGTAGAACTCGCCTTCATGCGTATAGATGCGCCGCATGAAGTAGTCGACGGGGCTGCGCGGTGCGGGTCCTTCGTCAGCATGGGCATAGCCATGAAGTGCCAGCTCGTCGCCTTTGGCCAGGCGTGCATCCAGGAGGCGGCAGAACGTAGGTGCCCGGTGCAGCGGATTACGCCGATGGAAGTCCGGGACCACCAGCCATGTCATTGGCACGTTGCCCAGCGCGTCCACGGCCTCTACGAACGGTTCATAGTCCGGCCAGGTTTCCGGGGCAACATCATGCAACACCAGCATGAGGCTGCGCTGGCTCGCGGAGGGCTCAAGCATGGGCGCGCACCTGTGGCTGGTGGCCGAGCACGGCCTGGTAGTGCTGCAGCAGGCCAGCCACCACGTTGTCCCATGAATAATGTTGCTCTACATGGTGACGGGCCTGCACACCGAGCTCGCGTACACCTGCCTCGAACGCCTCGCGCACGGCTGACGCCATGGCCCGACCATCGTTGGGCATGCACAGGCGGCCGCACTGTTCGTTGATGATTTCAGGGAACGCACCGGCGCGCACGGCCACCACGGGCGTGGCGCTGGCCATCGCTTCGAGAATGACCAGGCCGAATGTTTCCTGGTCGCCAGCATGCACCAGCAAGTCGGCGCTGGCCATCAGCCGGGCCACCTCTGCAGCCGGGCAGAAGTGATCGATGACGCTGACGTTGTGTGGCACGCTGGCCGGCATGTTCGAGCCTACCAGTAACAGGTGGTAGGGGGCGCCGAGTTGCTGCATGCAGTCAAGCAGCACCGGCAGGTTCTTTTCCCGCGAGCCGCGGCCGGCAAAGATCAACAGGCGGCTGGTGTCGGCAATGCGCAGTTCGGCACGTACATGTGGGTCGCGCCGGGCGGGGTGGAAAGTGGCAAGGTCAACGCCCAGCGGCTGCACATGGACATCGCGCACGCCCAAACGGCGTAATTTGTCGGCCATCACCTGGCTGGGGGCCAGTACCCGGTCAAAATTGCCGTATAGCTTGCTGACGTAGGCCTCGACATTGGGGGCGAACCAGTTGCCCATGCGGTTGCTGACGAGTAACGGCAGGTCGGAATGGTAGAAACCGATCACTGGTACGTCGAGTTGGCGCCGTGCTTCCAGCGCCGCCCAGGCGGTCAGGTAGGGGTCGCCGACTTCGATCAGGTCGGGCTTGAGCGTGCGCAGTGTGTTGCACCAGGGGGCCAGGCGTACCGGAAAGCGGTAGCCTTTGCCAAACGGCAAGGGCGGCGCAGGCACCTGGTAGATGCCATCGGCGTGTTGGGCGCTGGCACCGGGAATCAACAGGCTGTGGCGTACGCCATGAATGGCGTCGAGACGGTGATGTTTGGCATCAAGATAGGTACGTACGCCACCGCTGGCCGGGGCGTAGAACATGGTGATGTCGGCGATGTGCACGATCAGCATCCCTCCGGGATCGTCTTCGGGTCTGTCATCCAGCGTCGAATTGCCGGCGATGACACGCCTAAAGATGGACCTATCAGAAGGATAGTTTGTTCGATCAGTTTGAGAGGGGGAAATGCGCAGTGCCTGGCGCAGCAAGAAGGCTGCGCCAGGCGAAGGTGTAGCAGCTATCAGATACGGAAGCTGCCCACCAGGTGCTTCAGGCGGCCAGCCTGCTGCTCGAGGTCGGAGCACGCGCGCAGGGTCGCTTGCAGGTTCTCCACGCCTTCCTGGTTGAGCATGTTGATCTCGCTGATGTCCATGTTGATCGCCTCGACCACGGCGGTCTGCTCCTCGGTGGCAGTGGCCACTGACTGGTTCATGCCATCGATCTCGCCAATGCGCACGGTAACGCTGTCCAGTCGCTCACCCGCCTGGTTGGCGATCTGCATGCTGTCCTGGCTGTGGCGCTGGCTCTGGTCCATGGTATCGACCGACTCGCGGGCACCGACCTGCAGCTCTTCGATCATGGTTTGCACTTGCTGCGCCGATTCCTGGGTGCGGTGCGCGAGGTTGCGCACCTCGTCGGCGACCACGGCAAAGCCACGCCCGGCCTCACCGGCGCGGGCTGCCTCGATGGCAGCATTCAGCGCCAGCAGGTTGGTCTGCTGGGAAATGCTGGTGATCACCTCGAGGATCTGGCCGATATTCACGGTCTTGCTGTTCAGTGTTTCGATGTGCGCGCTGGATGTAACGATCAGGTCGGACAGGCGGTTCATCGCGGCAATGTTGCGCTCGACCACTTGCTGGCCTTCTTCTGCCAGCAGGCGCGCAGAGGTTGCGTGCTGCGAAGCCTGGGCGGCGTTGCCGGCAATTTCCTGAGCAGCAGCTCCCAGTTCGTTGATGGCGGCAGCGACACTGTTGGTGCGGTTCGACTGCTCGTCGGAGTTGGTCATCGACGAGTTCGAAGCACTGATCACCCGCAGGGCCACTTCGTTGACCTGTTCGGTGGCCGAGGACACTTCTCGAATGCTGCTGTGAATGCGTTCGACGAAGCGGTTGAAGGCGTTGCCGAGGACACCGAACTCGTCGTGGTTGTGGATGTGCAGGCGCTTGGTAAGGTCGCCTTCACCTTCGGCAATGTCTTCCATGGCGCGGGTCATGGTGTGCAGCGGTTGCATCAACACGCGGATCAGCAAGCCGAGCAGGCCGATGATGATCACCACCGCCACTACCGTGGCGATCACCGCAGAGGTGCGGAAGGTGCTGAGCATCGAGAAGGCCTTGTCCTTGTCCACCGAAAGACCGATGTACCAGTTCGCCGACGGCAGGCCGGTGATCGGGCTGAAGGTCAGCAGGCGGGTCTGGCCATCGCTTTGCACTTCGGTCAGCTCACCGGTCAGTTTCGGCGTGTGCTGCGGGAACAGGTCCGACAACGACTTCATGACCAGATCTTTATCGGGGTGCACCAGGATCTTGCCCTGGTCGTTGACCAGGAAGGCGTACCCCATGCCGCCGAAGTTCAGCGAGTTGATGATCTGCACCAGGCCGTCCAGGGCCAGGTCGCCGCCGACCACGCCAACGCTGCTGGAGACCTTGTTGAGGATGCCAATGACCATCTTGTTGGTGGTCATATCGATGTAAGGTTCGGTCAGGGTCGCGCCGCTGGCGTTCATGCCGTCCTTGTACCAAGGGCGGGTGCGCGGGTCGTAGCCGTCGGGCATCTTCGCGTCCGGGCGCACGCTGAAACCGCCGTCGACTTTGCCCAGGTAGACCGTGAGGAAGCTGGAGGTCAGCGCATTCTGGCCCATCAGGGTTTCGGCGCTGGCCGGGTCCTGGGCAATGTTCTGCGCCAGGTTCTCCACCAGTTTTATCCGGCCCTCGAACAGGTTGCGAATATTGGTCGACGTGGAGGTGCCCATTTCAGCCAGATAGTTTTCCAGGTCCTCGCGAATCGCATTACGCTGGAGGTAATCGTTGTAGAGGGTGAAAAGGCTGAAGGCGAGGATCACGATCAGTGATGCCGCCAAAAGAATCTTGTGGCTGAAACGAAGGCTTTTGTTCATGGGCGTAATCGGTTCCGCTAAGGTTCTATATCAGGCGTTCGCACGAGTGGAGCCGTAGGTTGTGCAACATCCCGAGAAGTCCCCTTTCGGTTGTTCCTCTCTATTAAGGCGAATATCACCCACAGGTATCGGCCGAATTAAGCTAAAGCTTGAGCAGAGGATTAAAAAGATGTCGGAATATTCGACCATCGTTGTAGGAGCGGGGCCGGATGGGCAGCCAGTCGGGCAAGCGATGCGCCTGGCCAACCGCCACGCTCTGGTGGCTGGCGCAACCGGTACCGGCAAGACCGTCACCCTGCAGCACTTGGCGGAGGTGTTCAGCGACGCAGGGGTGGCGGTGTTCGCCGCCGATGTCAAAGGCGACCTCTGTGGTTTGGGGGCTGCCGGTGCGCCACAGGGTAAGGTGGCTGAGCGTATCGCCGGCATGCCGTGGCTGGGGCATACGCCCCGGGCCTATCCGGTGAGCTTGTGGGATATCGAGGGGCAGTCTGGCCACCCGCTGCGCACCACCCTCAGTGAAATGGGGCCGTTGCTGCTGGGCAACTTGCTGGAACTGACCGACAGCCAGCAGGCTGCGCTATATGCAGCATTCAAGGTGGCCGACCGCGAAGGCCTGCTGCTGCTGGACCTCAAAGACCTCAAAGCCCTGCTGGCGCATCTGAAGGACAACCCGCAGCTGCTCGGCGAAGACAGCGCGCTGATGACCACGGCTTCCACCCAGGCCTTGTTGCGCCGGCTCGCTACTTTGGAGCAGCAGGGCGCCGAGGCACTGTTCGGCGAGCCGGCATTGCAACTGGAGGATCTGCTGCGCCCTGATCCGGATGGCCGTGGGCGTATCCACCTGCTCGATGCCAGCCGATTGGTGCACGAAGCACCTAAGGTATACGCGACGTTTCTGTTGTGGCTGCTGGCCGAACTGTTCGAGCAGTTGCCCGAGCGCGGTGATGCCGACAAGCCGGTGCTGGCGCTGTTCTTCGATGAAGCGCACTTGCTGTTCAACGGCACGCCCAAGGCCTTGCAGGACCGTCTTGAGCAAGTGGTCCGGCTGATCCGCTCCAAGGGAGTGGGGGTCTATTTCGTTACCCAATCGCCGGGAGACTTGCCCGACGCGGTGCTGGCCCAGTTGGGCTTGCGCATTCAGCACGGCTTGCGGGCGTTCACTGCCAAGGAGCAGAAGTCGCTGCGGGCGGTAGCCGATGGTTTCCGCCCCAACCCGGCGTTCGACACCCTGGCAGTGCTGACCGAACTGGGTATTGGCGAAGCGCTGGTGGGTACATTGGAGGAAAAGGGTACGCCGGCCATCGTGCAGAGGGTGCTGGTTGCACCGCCGCAGTCGCGTATAGGGCCGCTGAGCGCGACTGAGCGCAGTGCGCTGATTGCCGCTTCGCCATTGGCGGGGCGCTATGACAAACCGGTGGACCGTGAGTCTGCCTATGAAATGCTGAGCCAGCGTAAGGGCGAGCCAGTGGAACCGGCGCCACAACCGAAGGCGGATGAAGAGAGTTTTGCCGACAAGGCTGGCGAATTCTTGCAGAGTGCAGCGGGGCGGGCGATCAAGTCGGCAGTGCGCCAGGCAGCTAACCAGTTGGGGCGGCAGTTGGTGCGCGGATTGATGGGATCGTTGTTAGGGAGCAAGAAAAGGTAGTCTTCCTGCGCCGCCCCATGCCTTCAGGAGCGCAAGGCTGCTTCGGCAAAGAACAGGGCGGCACAGGAGCAACGGCTATGAAAAAGGCGCCCGGAGGCGCCTTCATTCATCGCGGTGTCACTCAGCCAATGGCTTTGGACGCCAGCCAGAACAGGCCGGCCGCCAGGCCCATCGAGGCAGGCAGGGTCAGGACCCATGCCAGCAGGATGGTCTTCACAGTACCGCCTTGCAGGCCACTTTTGTTGGCGACCATGGTGCCGGCCACGCCGGACGACAGCACGTGGGTGGTCGATACCGGCAGGGCGAATACGTTGGCCATGCCGATGGCGCAGGCTGCGGTGATCTGTGCCGACATACCTTGGGCATAGGTCATGCCTTGCTTGCCGATCTTCTCGCCTACGGTCAACACGACGCGCTTCCAGCCCACCATGGTGCCCAGGCCAAGGGCCAGGGCGACGGCCACGATCACCCAGAACGGGGCGTATTCGGTAGTGGCGGTGAGGTCTTTGCGCAGCTTTTCAAGGTCGGATTTTTCACGGGCGTCCAGGCCTGGCAGCTTGCCAACCTTCTTCGCAGTGTCATCCAGGCACAACAGGTAGCGGCGTACTTCAACGCGCTTCTCGGCATCGAGGCTGTGGTAGTCCGTCACGCCCTTCAGCGAGGTCTGCAGCGCAGCAATGGTCGGTTCGGTCTGCTGTGGGTTGCAGCTGAACTGCTCCGGCAGATCGCTGGCCTTGGCCTTGCCCAGTGCCAGGAACTCGCCCAGGGTGGCGGCGTTGCGCTGGTAGAACTGGCTCATGTGCAGCGTGGCGTCGCGAGTACGCTCGATCTGGTAGGTAGTGCTGTTCAGGTCGAGTACGAACTTGGCCGGGACAATACCGATCAGCACCAGCATGATCAGGCCGATGCCTTTCTGGCCGTCGTTGGAGCCGTGCACGAAGCTCACACCCATGGCGGAAACCACCAGGACCAGACGGTTCCAGAAGGGCGGGTGCTTCTTGTCGTCGAGCTTGCGGCGCTGTTCCGGGGTCTTGTGCATCTTCGACAGCGGGCGCCACCATTTCAGGCCGATCAGCACCAGGGCAGCAACGGCGAAGCCGGCCATTGGCGAGACCACCAGCGACATGGCGATATCGATCGCTTTCTGCCAGTTGACGCCGTCGCCCAGCGGAATGTCGTTGATCAGGGCGTTGGCCAGGCCGACGCCGAGAATGGAGCCGATCAGCGTGTGCGAACTGGAGGCGGGGATGCCAAAGTACCAAGTGCCCAGGTTCCAGGTGATGGCCGCGGCCAGCAACGAGAAGACCATGGCCAGGCCGTGTCCGGTGTTCACATTGATCAGCAGCTCTACCGGCAACAGGTGCACGATGGCATAGGCCACCCCTACACCGCCGAGCAGAACGCCAAGGAAATTGAACACGCCGGAGAAGAACACGGCGAGGTGCGGTGGCATGGCTTTGGTATAGATGACGGTAGCTACCGCGTTGGCGGTGTCATGAAAGCCATTGATGAACTCGAAGGCGAGTACGAAGGTCAAGGCGAGCAGCAGGCTCACCAACACCCAGGCATCCAGTCCGCTGAATAAATCGATCATGAAGGTTGTCTGGCGGGTCATAGGGGGGCGGGATTATGCCAGAAAACCTTTGCAATCGATGCACTTGCAACAGACAGATGACAGCCTTCATGGTGCAAGCGTGTCGTGCAGAGGGGGGCGTTCAGTGGGGTAAATGGCGGCTAAAAGTCGAAAATCATGGCGAAAAATGGCCTAAATGTTGAGAAATGTCCATTTCGCAAAATTTCAAACGGCCGTATGAAATTTGTGTAATTCCATTTCATCATCGGCCAGACAGTAAAGATCGACCTCGCCCGGGCTGACCGGGCGACGACGCGCAGGGGCCCCGAGACTCAGGGGTTGTCGCTGCGCAGTTCTTTTTCGATGCGTTCCAGTTCCTGGCTGAAGGTCTGGTCGCGAACGCTGGCACGCTTGCGCCAGGGTTTGCGTTCCGGATCCGGTTGTGCGGCGTAAGTGGTGACTTCGCCACCATAAACATCCTTGTAACGTTCAGCCTGGCGCTCGAGTTCCGCGCGCAGTTCATCTTTCGTCACGTGCAGTACCTGAAAAAAGTGTAATGACTGTTGTCATGCATTGTGCCACATGCATATTGCCTTGCTGGCCGCAACGGCTTGATAAAGCGGAAGGTTCTATGACCACGGTAAGCGGAGGGCCTGCGCAATCGATTATAGCAACCGATAATTCGCCGAACATCGTTAATTTACTCAACCCTGACATCATCTGGCGTAACTAGCAGGATGTGTCCGCGAACAGTTGGGACCTTTCGTACAAGTTTGAAAGGATTGACGGATAGAAGTTCGCTGCATTGTCAGGGCAGGCCGTAATGAAAAACGGCCTCGCCCGAAAAGGCGAGGCCGTTGCCTGGGGACTTCTACGGTGGGTACCTGACCAGTCTCTCCAAAGAAGCCACAAGTGGCATGGGAAAGGTATAAGCAAACGTGTCGGCGGTCAATTGCGATTATCGGCCGTTTGTTCGATAATCGCACGAACGGGTGTTTTTTTTGAGGTGTGCGATGAGTGACGAAACCCTGGGCAACGATTCCGCCAATCCGGAGGTGGCGCGGCCTGCTTCGACGGCCATGGCGCCGCCGATCGTGGCGTCCCCGGCCAAACGCATCCAGGCCTTTACCGGTGACCCTGACTTCATGACCTCACTGGCGCGTGGCCTGGCCGTGATCCAGGCATTCCAGGAGCGCAAGCGTCACCTGACCATCGCCCAGATCAGCCACCGTACCGAAATCCCTCGCGCAGCCGTGCGCCGGTGCCTGCACACGTTGATCAAGCTGGGTTACGCCACCACCGACGGGCGTACCTATTCGCTGCTGCCCAAAGTGCTGACCCTGGGGCATGCCTACCTGTCGTCGACGCCGCTGGCAATTTCTGCCCAGCCGTACCTGGATCGCATCAGCGACCAGTTGCATGAGGCGGCCAACATGGCCACCCTCGAAGGTGACGACATCCTTTATATAGCCCGCTCGGCCACGGTCGAGCGGCTGATCTCGGTCGATCTGTCGGTGGGTGGGCGCCTGCCGGCCTATTGCACGTCGATGGGGCGCATTCTGCTGGCGGCCATGGACGACACCAGCCTGCGTGAGTACCTGGAACGTGCCGACCTCAAGGCGCGCACCAGCCGTACCCTGAATGACCCTGAGTCGTTGTTTGCCTGCATCCAGCAGGTGCGCGCCCAAGGCTGGTGCGTGGTGGACCAGGAACTGGAACAGGGGCTGCGATCGATTGCAGTGCCGGTGTACGACGCTTCGGGGCAGGTGTTGGCTGCGTTGAATGTAAGTACCCATGTCGGGCGGGTGACCCGCAGTGAGCTGGAGCAGCGGTTCTTGCCGATTTTGCTGGCAGCCAGCCGGGACCTTTGCCATCAGTTGTTTGGTTGAGACCGCAGGGAGCACTTTGCGGCCCCGGATCAGAACAGGCAAAACCGTTTCTTGTGCGATAAACGCACAGTGTCGTGCCGGGTGAATTGCTTCACCTCGGCCCGCTGATTAATGTCTCTCGCAACGGTCGGCTAGCCGACCGAACAAGAAAAACACAAGAGGCACTTACTGATGAATACTGTCACCTCGCTGCTGCGGCCGCACCCGCATGCAGTAACGTTATATCCAGGCTGACCCAGGCCCTTTACCCCAATCATCGCCCTTGTACCGGTTGCCCGCGTGCAATGGCCTGACTGTGCCCCACATTCTGGATAACAATAATGAACCAAGCGCAAACCAACGTCGGCAAAAGCCTCGACGTTCAGTCGTTCATCAATCAGCAGCCGCTGTCCCGCTATCAGTGGCGGGTCGTGCTGCTGTGCTTCCTGATCGTCTTCCTCGATGGCCTGGACACCGCTGCCATGGGTTTCATCGCCCCGGCACTGTCGCAAGAGTGGGGGATCGATCGCGCCAGCCTTGGACCGGTCATGAGTGCCGCGTTGATCGGCATGGTGTTCGGCGCCCTGGGCTCCGGGCCGCTGGCTGACCGCTTTGGCCGCAAGGGCGTGCTGGTGGGGGCGGTGCTGGTGTTCGGTGGCTTCAGCCTCGCCTCGGCCTATGCCACCAACGTCGACCAGTTGCTGGTGTTGCGCTTCCTGACTGGCCTGGGCCTGGGTGCAGGCATGCCCAACGCCACCACGCTGTTGTCCGAATACACCCCGGAGCGCCTCAAATCGCTGCTGGTGACCAGCATGTTCTGTGGCTTCAACCTGGGCATGGCGGGTGGAGGCTTCATTTCCGCCAAGATGATCCCGGCCTACGGCTGGCACAGCCTGCTGGTCATCGGTGGCGTGCTGCCGTTGCTGCTGGCGCTGGTGCTGATGGTCTGGCTGCCGGAGTCGGCGCGGTTCCTGGTGGTGCGCAACCGCGGCACCGACAAGGTGCGCAAGACCTTGTCGCCAATCGCGCCGCAAGTGGTGGCCGAGGCCGGCAGTTTCAGCGTGCCGGAGCAAAAGGCGGTGGCTGCACGCAACGTGTTCGCGGTGATCTTCTCTGGCACGTACGGCTTGGGTACCGTGCTGCTGTGGCTGACCTATTTCATGGGTCTGGTGATTGTCTACCTCTTGACCAGCTGGCTGCCAACCCTGATGCGTGACAGTGGTGCGAGCATGGAACAGGCCGCATTCATTGGCGCGCTGTTCCAGTTTGGCGGAGTGCTAAGTGCAGTCGGCGTGGGTTGGGCCATGGACCGTTTCAATCCGCACAAGGTGATCGGCATTTTCTATCTGCTGGCCGGGGTGTTCGCCTACGCAGTGGGGCAGAGCCTGGGCAACATCACCGTGTTAGCCACGCTGGTACTCGTCGCCGGTATGTGCGTGAACGGTGCGCAGTCGGCAATGCCATCGCTGGCGGCACGCTTCTATCCCACCCAGGGCCGGGCCACGGGTGTATCGTGGATGCTGGGTATTGGCCGCTTTGGTGCGATTCTCGGGGCCTGGAGTGGCGCCACGCTGCTGGGCCTGGGCTGGAACTTCGAGCAGGTGCTGACGGCGTTGCTGGTGCCGGCGGCGCTGGCGACCGTGGGTGTGGTCGTCAAGGGGCTGGTCAGCCACGCTGACGCGACCTGAGGGCGAGGGCCGCGTTGCGGCCCATTTGCAGCACAAGGCTGCTCCGGCAGAGCGGCGTTGTGCTGCGATCAGGGCGCACAGCTGCCCTGGATAGCCGCGCAACAAATGGTTCGTTAATCGCACAGATAGTCGATTATCGGATTGTAAGGTACCTACCAGTCTCCTTAATCTGGGTTCACCGAAGCACCCTGACCAGGAGCCTCCAAATGCCACGCGCAGACCATTTCCGAACCCACCCCAATCGAGCTGTCCACCATGTGTGACCTCGACGCCCGTACCGCCGCGGCCCATGGCCAGCTGGCAGGAGAAGCCTGATGCACGACGTATTCATCTGTGATGCCATCCGTACCCCGATCGGCCGCTTCGGCGGCGCCCTGGCCAGCGTACGGGCCGACGACCTGGCAGCCGTGCCGCTGAAGGCGCTGGTAGAGCGCAACCCAGGCGTGCAGTGGGACCAGGTAGACGAAGTGTTCTTTGGTTGCGCCAACCAGGCCGGTGAAGACAACCGCAACGTCGCCCGCATGGCGTTGCTGCTGGCCGGCCTGCCGGAAAGCATCCCGGGCGTCACCCTGAACCGCCTGTGTGCATCGGGCATGGATGCCATCGGCACCGCTTTCCGCGCCATCGCCAGCGGCGAGATGGAACTGGTGATTGCGGGTGGCGTCGAGTCGATGTCGCGCGCTCCGTTCGTCATGGGCAAGGCTGAAAGCGCCTATTCGCGCAACATGAAGCTGGAAGACACCACCATTGGCTGGCGTTTCATCAACCCGCTGATGAAGAGCCAGTATGGTGTGGATTCCATGCCGGAAACCGCCGACAACGTGGCTGACGACTATCAGGTTTCGCGTGCTGACCAGGACGCGTTCGCCCTGCGCAGTCAGCAGAAGGCTGCCGCTGCGCAGGCTGCCGGCTTCTTCGCCGAAGAAATTGTGCCGGTGCGTATCGTTCACAAGAAGGGCGAAATCATCGTCGAACGTGACGAACACCTGCGCCCGGAAACCACGCTGGAGGCGCTGACCAAGCTCAAACCGGTCAACGGCCCGGACAAGACGGTCACCGCCGGCAACGCCTCGGGCGTGAACGACGGTGCTGCGGCGATGATCCTGGCCTCGGCCGCAGCGGTGAAGAAACATGGCCTGACCCCGCGTGCCCGCGTTCTGGGCATGGCCAGCGGCGGCGTTGCTCCACGTGTCATGGGCATTGGCCCGGTGCCAGCGGTGCGCAAGCTGACCGAGCGTCTGGGGGTGGCGGTAAGTGATTTCGACGTGATCGAGCTTAACGAAGCGTTTGCCAGCCAAGGCCTGGCAGTGCTACGTGAGCTGGGTGTCGCTGACGATGCGCCACAGGTAAACCCTAATGGCGGCGCCATTGCCCTGGGCCACCCGCTGGGCATGAGCGGTGCGCGCCTGGTGCTGACTGCGCTGCACCAGTTGGAGAAGAGTGGTGGGCGTAAAGGCCTGGCGACCATGTGTGTGGGTGTCGGCCAAGGTCTGGCGCTGGCCATCGAGCGGGTTTGACCTGTACCGGCCTCTTCGCGTGCAAGCCAGCTCCCACAGGGATCCACGCAATCCCCTGTGGGGGCTGGCTTGCCCACGAAGAGGCCTGTCCTGTGAGACATAAGGCCAATTGCCAGCCAGATAGCGGAACGAGTGTGTTACCAGGTATGTCTAGATTTACCTAGTACCCACCAGGAGTAAAACCCTCATGACCTCAACCTATTACACCGGCGAAGAGCGCAGCTCGCGCATCTTCGCTATTGTCGGTGCCTCGTCAGGCAACCTGGTGGAATGGTTCGATTTCTACGTCTACGCCTTCTGCGCGATCTACTTCGCCCCAGCCTTCTTCCCCTCCGACGACCCCACCGTGCAACTGTTGAACACGGCGGGTGTATTTGCCGCAGGCTTCCTGATGCGCCCCATTGGTGGCTGGATCTTCGGCCGTCTCGCCGACCGTCATGGTCGCAAGAATTCCCTGATGATCTCGGTGCTGATGATGTGCTTCGGCTCCCTGATGATCGCCTGCCTGCCCACCTATGCCAGCATCGGCACCTGGGCCCCGGCGCTGCTATTGCTGGCCCGGCTGATCCAGGGCCTGTCGGTAGGAGGCGAATACGGCACCACGGCCACCTACATGAGTGAAGTGGCCCTGCGTGGGCAGCGTGGTTTCTTTGCTTCGTTCCAGTACGTCACCCTGATCGGCGGCCAGTTGCTGGCGGTACTGGTCGTGGTGATCCTGCAACAGCTGCTGACTGAAGATGAACTGCGGGCCTGGGGCTGGCGCATTCCCTTCGTGGTGGGGGCCATCGCCGCCCTGATCTCGCTGATGCTACGCCGTTCGCTGCACGAGACCAGTAGCGCCGAAGCCCGTAATGACAAGGATGCAGGTTCGATCGGTGGCCTGTTCCGCAATCACGCAGCGGCGTTCATCACGGTGCTTGGCTACACCGCTGGTGGCTCGCTGATTTTCTATACTTTCACCACCTATATGCAGAAGTACCTGGTCAACACTGCGGGCATGACAGCCAAGAACGCCAGCTACGTGATGACCGGGGCGTTGTTTCTGTTCATGGTGGTGCAGCCGTTCTTCGGCATGTTGTCCGACCGCATCGGTCGGCGCAATTCGATGCTGCTGTTTGGTGCGCTGGGTACCCTGTGCACAGTGCCGCTGCTGATGGCACTGAAAACCGTGACCAGCCCGATCATGGCCTTCGTGCTGATCAGCCTGGCCCTGTGTATCGTCAGTTTCTACACCTCGATCAGCGGTCTGGTGAAGGCTGAGATGTTCCCGCCACAGGTGCGGGCACTGGGTGTGGGCCTGGCCTATGCGGTGGCCAACGCAGCATTCGGCGGTTCGGCCGAGTATGTGGCCTTGGGCCTGAAAAGCCTCGGGATGGAAAACACTTTCTACTGGTACGTGACGGCGATGATGGCGATTGCCTTCCTGTTCAGCCTGCGCCTGCCGAAGCAGGCGGCGTATCTGCACCATGATGATTAAGGACGCTGCATGAGCAACCAACTGTTCGACGCCTATTTCACCGCGCCGGCCATGCGCGAGATTTTCTCCGACCGTGGCCGCCTGCAGGGCATGCTGGATTTCGAAGCAGCGCTTGCCCGTGCCGAAGCCTCTACCGGTTTGGTCCCGCACAGCGCGGTGGCGGCCATCGAGGCGGCCTGCCAGGCCGAGCGCTATGACGTTGGCGCGCTGGCCAATGCCATTGCCACCGCGGGTAACTCGGCAATTCCGTTGGTGAAAGCGTTGGGCAAGGTGATCGCCACTGGCGTGCCTGAAGCTGAGCGCTATGTGCACCTCGGGGCCACCAGCCAGGATGCGATGGACACCGGTCTGGTTCTGCAGTTGCGCGATGCTCTGGACTTGATCGAGGCCGACCTCGGCAAGCTGGCTGATACCCTGTCGCAGCAGGCGTTGAAGCATGCCGATACGCCACTGGTGGGGCGTACCTGGTTGCAGCATGCTACCCCGGTGACCCTGGGCATGAAGCTGGCCGGTGTACTGGGCGCTTTGACCCGCCACCGTCAGCGCCTGCAGGAATTGCGCCCGCGCCTGCTGGTCCTGCAATTCGGCGGTGCCTCGGGCAGCCTGGCGGCCTTGGGCAGCAAGGCGATGCCGGTGGCCGAAGCGCTGGCCGAACAGCTCAAGCTGTCCCTGCCCGAACAGCCCTGGCACACCCAGCGTGACCGCCTGGTGGAGTTTGCCTCGGTACTGGGCCTGGTTGCCGGCAGCCTGGGTAAGTTCGGTCGCGATATCAGCCTGCTGATGCAAACCGAGGCGGGGGAGGTGTTTGAGCCTTCTGCGCCGGGTAAAGGTGGTTCTTCGACCATGCCACACAAGCGCAATCCGGTGGGGGCCGCCGTATTGATCGGTGCCGCAACCCGCGTGCCGGGTCTGCTGTCGACGCTGTTCGCGGCCATGCCCCAGGAGCACGAACGCAGCCTGGGCCTATGGCATGCCGAGTGGGAAACCCTGCCGGATATCTGCTGCCTGGTCTCTGGCGCCCTGCGCCAGGCTCAAATGATTGCCGAGGGCATGGAGGTGGATGCCGCGCGCATGCGCCGTAACCTCGACCTGACACAAGGTCTGGTGCTGGCCGAAGCGGTGAGCATCGTCCTTGCCCAGCGGCTGGGGCGCGACCGTGCCCACCACCTGCTGGAACAATGCTGCCAGCGCGCGGTGGCCGAACAGCGGCACTTGCGTGCCGTGCTGGGTGACGAACCGCAGGTCAGCGCCGAGCTGTCTGGCGAAGAGCTCGATCGCCTGCTCGACCCTGCCCATTACCTGGGCCAGGCGCGCGTCTGGGTGGCGCGCGCCGTGTCCGAACATCAACGTTTCACTGCCTGAAGGAGACCGCTGTGGCGCATTTGCAACTGGCCGATGGCATTTTGAATTATCAGATCGATGGCCCGGAAGACGCCCCGGTGCTGGTCCTGTCCAACTCGCTGGGTACCGACCTGGGCATGTGGGACACCCAGATTCCGTTGTGGAGCCAGCACTTCCGGGTGCTGCGCTACGACACCCGCGGTCACGGTGCATCGCTGGTCACTGAAGGCCCTTACAGCATCGAACAGCTGGGCCGAGACGTGCTGGCCCTGCTCGATGGCCTGGACATCCAGAAGGCTCACTTCGTCGGCCTGTCGATGGGTGGCCTGATCGGCCAGTGGCTGGGCATCAATGCAGGTGAGCGCCTGCGCAGCCTGACCCTGTGCAACACGGCCGCCAAGATCGCCAACGACGAGGTGTGGAACACCCGTATCGACACTGTGCTCAAAGGTGGCCAGCAGGCAATGGTCGACCTTCGGGATGCCTCCATCGCCCGCTGGTTCACACCGGGCTTTGCCGAGGCGCAGGCGGAGCAGGCTCAGCGTATCTGCCAGATGCTGGCGCAAACCAGCCCGCAAGGCTATGCCGGCAACTGCGCAGCGGTACGTGACGCTGATTATCGTGAGCAACTGGGCCGCATCCAGGTGCCCGCGCTGATCGTTGCCGGTACTGAAGACGTGGTGACCACCCCTGAGCATGGCCGCTTCATGCAGGCCGGTATCCAAGGTGCCGAGTACGTCGACTTCCCGGCGGCGCACCTGTCCAACGTCGAGATTGGCGAGGCCTTCAGCCGTCGCGTGCTCGATTTCCTGCTGGCTCACTGAGGACAACGCCATGGACGAGAAACAACGTTACGACGCTGGCATGCAAGTGCGCCGCGCAGTGCTGGGCGATGCCCATGTGGACCGCAGCCTGGAGAAGCTCAACGACTTCAATGGCGAGTTCCAGGAAATGATCACCCGCCACGCCTGGGGTGACATCTGGACCCGCCCGGGGCTGCCGCGTCATACCCGCAGCCTGATCACCATCGCCATGCTGATCGGCATGAACCGCAACGACGAGCTGAAGCTGCACCTGCGTGCGGCGGCCAACAATGGCGTGACCCGCGACGAGATCAAGGAAGTGCTGATGCAGAGCGCGATCTACTGCGGCATTCCGGCGGCCAATGCCACGTTCCACCTGGCTGAGTCGGTGTGGGATGAACTTGGCGTAGAGTCGCGCCAGTAAATCGTGTTCGCGGGCAAGCTCCTTGCCACAGGTCCTGCATAACCCTGCAGACCTGTGGCAGGGAGCTTGCCCGCAATGGCCCTTACACCGACGCCTTTTTCTCCCGCATGGCAACCGGGCCGGCTTTGGTTTCCACGGCATGCTTCAGTGTCGGGCACAGGCCCAGCATGAACGCAGCTTCCGCCACCACGAACAATGGCCCGATGATCAGGCCGCTCACATCGTCGACAAATGCCGGTTTGCGGCCTTCGTAGTAGTGGCCGATGAACTGGATGATCCAGCCCACCACGAACGCCCCCAGCCCGGCGCCGAGCCATAGTGTTGTCGACTGCACTGCCAGCGCCTCACCGACCCACAGGCACAGGCCCAGCAACAGCCCCATCACCAGCCCGAAGCGCAGGTCCAGGCGCAGGTAGAACCACACCGACGCCGCCGCTGCCAGCAGGGCGGGGGACAGCCAGATGCCAGCTATCTCCCAGCCTGGACGTGACAGCAGGATGGTGACTGCCAGCACGATCATGGGGATGCCGATGAAGTGGGTGAAGATGTTGCGCGGGTCGCGGTGATAGTTGGCGTATTGGCTCAGGTGGTCGACGAGGGTTTTCATTGTTGTGCCTCCCTGTTCAGCTTGGTTTCACCTGTAGCGGATAGTGATCAGGATAGCCTGCAGTCGCCACTATCATCATCTCAGCGAATGGCGGCAGCTCGCACTGGCAAATTCATGGCAGGGTTTTATTCAGCTGTAGCAAATCATGCCCTCAAAGAAGGTGCATGAATGTTTATAGCTTTAGGTCACTTGAGGGGCATCTGGCCTCTTCGCGTGTTCATCCGCGAAGAGGCCATTCGATTCACAGAAGGTTCAGTGGGTAACTCACAATCAAGCGATTCTCATCGAACGCGTTGGTGCTGAAGTCGCGACGCATGGTCGAGTTGCGCCATTTCACCGACAGGTCCTTGAAGCTGCCCGACTGCACCACATAGGCCAGCTCTGTTTCCCGCGCCCATTCCTTGCCATCGTCCACGCTGCCCGCGGTGACGTTTTCACCCTTGATATAACGGTTCATCAGGGTCAGGCCGGGTACGCCGACGGCGGCGAAGTTGAAGTCATGGCGAACCTGCCAGGAACGCTCCTTGGCATTGTCGAAGCTTGAATTGTAACTGTCGTTGGCCAGGCTACCGCCACTGGTGCCATTGACCCGCATCCAGGCGTCATCGCCGCTGACCTTCTGCAGGCCAACGTAAAAAGTGTGGCCTTGGTAGCGCGCCGAAAGCAGGGCGGAGGCGGTGCGGTTGTCCAGCTTGCCGGCACGTTCGGCGCCATCTTCCTTGCCGATGAAGTAGCCCAGGTTGGCGCCCAGCGTCCAGTCGCCCAGCGGCTGGCTGTGCGTCAGGTTGAGGTACTGCTGGCGGTAGATGTCCTTGAGCTGGGCATCCCACAGGCCGATCATGGTGCGCTTGTCGTTGAAGCTGTACTCACCGCCGCCAAAGTTGAAACGGTCGGAGGTGAAGGCAGCTTTGCCGTTGAGCGACATGTCTTCCATGCTGGCATCGTTGCGCGGGCTATTGCCGCGGAACTGGCCGGCGTACAGGGTCAGGCCGGCGATTTCCCTGGAGGTCAGTTGACCACCGCGGAAGGTTTGCGGCAACGAGCGACCATCGTCTGAACGCAGGATTGGCAGTACCGGCATCCATTCACCGACTTTCAGCTCGGTTTCGGACAGCTTGGCTTTCAGCGCCACACCCAGCCTGCCGAAGTCATCGGCCGGGCGCCCGTCGTCATGCACAGGTAGCAAGTGAGTGTTGGTGGTGCCTCTGCCGCCGTCGAGCTTGACCGAGTACAGCCCCAGTACGTCCACGCCGAAGCCGACCGTGCCCTGGGTGAAACCGGAGCGGGCATCGAGGATGAAGCTTTGCGTCCATTCCTCGGCCTTGCCCTGTGGGTGGGCCGGGTCGACGAAGTTGCGGTTGATGTAGAAGTTGCGCAGGTTGAGGGTGGCCTTGGCGTCCTCGATGAAACCACCTTCGTTGGCGGCGAACACGGGGAGGGCGCAGGACATGGCCAGCAGGCCGGGCAGCAGCTGGCGTGCGGGTAGCGAAATGCTCATCTGTCGTGAATCTCTTGTTTTTATGGTCGAGCCAGTGCACTGCGGGATCGAGCCTGCAGATGCGGGTGTTTTTTGATGAACTTGGGCAACGTTGCGTGGGGGGATGGTGCGGGGTTGTGCGGGGGTGAGGCAATTCGCCGCAAACGGAACGGGGCGATAATCGAACGGAATGTTCTGGTTGGTTAATAAGTCTCCTGTGCTGGCCTCTTCGCGGGTAAACCCGCTCCTACAACGGCTTGCGCCCAACCACCGATATGTGTCCACCACACGATCCGTATAGGAGCGGGTTCACCCGCGAATACGGTGGTGGCTGCGACGGTGAATCACCAGGGGATACTGGCCGGCACAGGCAGTAAAAAAGCAAAGCCCACCGCTAAGGGTGGGCTTGTGCTGTAACAAGGCCGATCAGCCTCTCGGTGTTTCCACCGATGCTTGCTGGTTGGCCTGCCCGGTCTGCTCGTACCAGCCACCGCCAAGCGCCTTGTACAGGTTGACCTCGCTGGTCAGCTGCGACAGGCGGTCTCCGATCAGTGCTTGCTGGGCACTGAACAGGTTGCGTTGGGCGTCGAGGAAGGTCAGGTTGCTGTCAATCCCGATGCGGTAGCGGCGTTCGGCCAGGCGGTAGTAGTCCTGGTTTGCCTGCACCAGGTCGCGCTGGGCTTGCAACTGCTCGTCGAAGGTCTTGCGCGCCGCCAGGCCATCGGAGACTTCCTGGAAGGCCGTCTGGATGGTTTTTTCGTACTTGGCGACGTTGATGTCCTTCTGGATTTTCGAGTAGTCCAGGCTGGCTTTCAGGCTGCCGGCGTTGAAGATCGGCAGGTTGATCTGCGGCTGGAACAGCCAGGTGCCCTGGCCGCCCGAGAACAGGTGGCCCATGTCGGGGCTCAGGCTGCCGGCGTTGGCGGTCAGGCTGATGCTCGGGAAGAACGCTGCGCGGGCTGCGCCAATGTTGGCGTTGGCGGCCTTGAGCAGGTGCTCGGCTTCCTGAATGTCCGGGCGACGCTGGAGGATATCCGATGGCAGGCCGGCCGGTACTTCGGCCAGTTGGTCGTCATCGAGCGCCAGCGGCTTGGCCAGGTCGGCAGGAATGCCGGTACCCAGCAGCACAGTCAGGCTGTTGACGTCCTGGGCGACCAGGCGCTGGTACTGCGAGTACTTGACCCGGGCGCCTTCCACGGCGGTGCGCGCCTGGCTGACGTCCAGGGCCGAGGCCACGCCGACTTCATTGCTGCGACGGGTGAGGTTGTAGCTTTCCTCGTAGGTCTTCAGCGTTTCTTCGGTCAGCTTGAACAGGGCCTGGTCGGCCTGCCAGGTGTAGTAGGCGTTGGCCACGCTGGCTACCAGGGCGATCTGCGTGGAACGACGCGCCTGCTCGCTGGAGAGGTAGGTTTCCAGGGCCTGCTCGGTCAGGCTGCGCACGCGGCCGAACAGGTCCAGCTCGTAGGCGCTGACGCCCAAAGTGGCCGAGTACTGGCTGGTGATGCCAGATTCACCTGTTTGCGACATGTTCGCCGGGACACGCTGGCGGCTGCCGCTGCCGGTGGCCGAAACCGCCGGGAACAGGTCGGCGCGCTGAATGCGGTATTGCGCACGGTAGGCGTCGAGGTTCAGCGCCGCAACGCGCAGGTCGCGGTTATTGACCAGCGCGGTCTGGATCAGCTGTTGTAGCGCTGGGTCGTGGAAGAACTGACGCCAGCCCTGTTCAGCAGCGGCGACATCCGCCGATTGCGTCGGCGAATAGGCAGGGCCTTGTGGCCACTGCGCAGCCACCGGCGCTTCCGGGGTCTGGTAGTCAGGGATCAGCGAGCAGCCGCCAAGAATGAAAGCGGTTACCGCCAGGGACAACAAAGACTTGGTCATTGCCCAGCCTCATAACGTGGATTTTCAGGGGTGACGTCTTTTTCCGGCTCTTTGCTGCCGAACAGCGACGACACTGCGACGAAGAACAGTGGTACCCAGAAGATAGCCAGCACGGTCGCACTGATCATGCCGCCGATCACGCCAGTACCGATGGCGTGCTGGCTGCCGGCGCCGGCGCCGCTGGCGATGGTCAACGGCACCACGCCCAGGATGAACGCCAGCGAGGTCATGATGATCGGGCGCAGACGCATGCGGCACGCTTCGATCGCTGAGTCGTACAGGCTACGGCCTTGTTCGTGCAGCTCCTTGGCGAACTCGACGATCAGAATGGCGTTTTTCGCCGCAAGACCGATGGTGGTCAACAGGCCAACCAGGAAGTACACGTCGTTGGACAGGCCGCGCAGGCTGGTGGCGATCAGTGCACCGATGATACCCAGCGGTACTACCAGCACCACGGCGATCGGGATCGACCAGCTTTCGTACAGGGCTGCCAGGCACAGGAACACGAACAGTACCGAGAGGGCGAACAGCGCCGGCATCTGCGAGCCGGAGAGTTTTTCCTCGTAGGACATGCCGGTCCAGGAGAAGCCGATACCGCTTGGCAGCTCGCCAGCAATGCGCTCGACCTCGGCCATGGCTTCACCGGTACTGTAGCCAGGCGCCGGTGCACCGAGGATCTCCATCGCTTCGACACCGTTGTAACGCGACAGCTTTGGCGAGCCGTAGGTCCATTCGCCTTTGGCGAAGGAGGAGAACGGCACCATCTCGCCTGCGCCGTTGCGCACGTACCATTTTTGCAGGTCTTCCGGGCTCATCCGCGCGCTTGGTTCGCCCTGGATGTACACCTTCTTGACCCGGCCACGGTCGATGAAGTCGTTGACGTAGCTGGCGCCCAGCGCAATCGACAGGGTGTTGTTGATGTCGGCAATGGTCACGCCCAAGGCGCTGGCACGTTCGTCATCAATGGTCAGCTGGTACTGCGGTTCATCGTTCAGGCCGTTCGGTCGCACGGCGCTGAGGATCTTGCTCTGCGCGGCTTTGGCCAGGAACTGGTTGCGCGCCTCCATCAACTTCTCGTGGCCGACACCGCCGCGGTCCTGAAGGAACACGTCGAAGCCGGTGGCGTTACCCAGTTCAAGCACCGCTGGCGGGGCGAAGGCGAACACCATTGCATCGCGGAAGGTGAAGAAGTGCTGCTGGGCACGCTGTGCCAGGGCGAACACGCTGTTCTCCTTCGAGCGTTCATCCCATGGTTTGAGCATGATGAATGCCATGCCCGAGCTCTGGCCGCGGCCTGCGAAGTTGAAACCGTTGACGGTGAATACCGACGATACGGTATCGGCTTCGTCCTTGAGCAGGTATTCGCGCATCTGGTCGACCACAGCCTGTGTACGCTCGGCACTGGAGCCGGCCGGGGTCTGCACCTGGGCGAACAGTACGCCTTGGTCTTCTTCCGGCAGGAACGCGGTGGGGATGCGGGCGAACAGCCAGATCATGCCGACCACGATCAGCGCATAGGCCAGCAGGAATGGCACCTTGTTGCGCAGGATGGTGCCTACACTGCGCTCGTAGCCATTGACGCTGCGGTCGAAGTTGCGGTTGAACCAGCCGAAGAACCCGCCTTTGGCGGTGTGGTGCTCGCCCTTCTTCAGCGGCTTGAGCATGGTTGCGCAAAGCGCCGGGGTGAAGATAAGCGCAACCAGCACCGACAGGCCCATGGCCGAGACGATGGTGATGGAGAACTGCCGGTAGATCACACCCGTGGAGCCGCCGAAGAACGCCATGGGCAGCAGTACGGCCGAGAGCACCAGGGCGATACCCACCAAGGCACCCTGGATCTGTTCCATCGAGCGCTTGGTAGCCTCCTTGGGCGGCAAGCCTTCCTCGGACATTACCCGCTCGACGTTCTCCACCACGACGATGGCGTCATCCACCAGCAAGCCGATGGCGAGGACCATGGCGAACATGGTCAGGGTGTTGATGCTGAAGCCCGCGGCGGCAAGGATGCCGAAGGTACCCAGCAATACGACCGGTACGGTCATGGTGGTGATGATGGTGGCGCGGAAGTTCTGCAGGAACAGGTACATCACCAGGAACACCAGAACCACGGCTTCGATCAGGGTGTGGATCACGCCGCTGATCGATTCGGTGACCACTGGGGTGGTGTCATACGGGAATACCGCTTTCACTCCAGGCGGGAAGAACGGTTCCAGGTCGGCGATGGTCTGGCGCAGTGCCTTGGCGGTGTCCAGGGCGTTGGCGCCGGTTGCCAGTTTTACCGCCAGGCCGGAAGCCGGCTTGCCGTTGAACTGGGCGCTGACTGCGTAGTTTTCACCCCCCAGGCCCACTTGGGCGACGTCGCCCAGACGCACCTGTGAACCGTCTTTGTTGACCTTCAGCAGGATATTCTCGAACTGCTCGGCGGTTTGCAGGCGGGTCTTGCCGATGATGGTGGCGTTCAGCTGGGTGCCCGGCAGGGCTGGCAGGCCGCCGAGCTGGCCGGAGGACACCTGCACGTTCTGTGCGGCCACGGCGGTCTTGACGTCGACCGGGGTCAGCTGGAACTTGTTCAGCTTGGCCGGATCGAGCCAGATACGCATGGCGTACTGCGCACCGAACACCTGGAAGTCACCCACACCCGCAGTACGCGAGATCGGGTCCTGCATGTTCGAGACGATGTAGTTGGCCAGGTCGTCCTTGGTCATGCTGCCGTCTTCGGAGACCAGGCCGATCACCAGCAGGAAGTTCTTCACTGCTTTGGTGACGCGGATACCTTGCTGCTGCACTTCCTGCGGCAGCAGTGGTGTGGCCAGGTTCAGCTTGTTCTGTACCTGTACCTGCGCGGTGTCGGGGTTGGTGCCCTGTTCGAAGGTGGCGGTAATGGTCATGCTGCCGTCGGAGTTACTTTCCGACGACACATAACGCAGGTTGTCGATACCGTTGAGCTGCTGCTCGATCACCTGCACCACGGTGTCCTGCACGGTTTGCGCCGAGGCGCCCGGGTAGGTCACGGCGATGGCGATGGCCGGCGGCGCGATACTGGGGTACTGGTTGATCGGCAGCTTCAGGATCGACAAGGCCCCGACCAGCATGATCACCAACGCGATCACCCAGGCGAAGATCGGGCGATCGATAAAGAACTTCGACATGGTTTACTCCGCTTTGGCGTCTGCTTTCGCCGCGTTGGCCTGAACAGGGCCGGCCGGCTTCTTGACGTTGGTGGCTTCGCTGACCTTCACCTCGACGCCCGGGCGCACGTACTGCAGCCCTTCGGTGATCAGGCGGTCACCCGGGTTGAGGCCTTCCTCGATCAGCCAGTCGCTACCCAAGGTGCGGCTCGCCTTGAGCTGGCGCAGTTCGACCTTGTTCTCCTGGTTGACCACCAGGGCGGTTGGTGCGCCCTTGAGGTCGCGGGTCACGCCTTGTTGCGGTGCCAGGATGGCGTTGGCGTTGACACCGGCCTTGAGCCGCGCATGCACGAACATGCCTGGCAGCAGGGTGTGATCGGGGTTGGGGAACAGGGCGCGCAGGGTCACAGAGCCTGTGGTCTCGTCGACCGCGACTTCGGAGAATTCCAGGCGGCCTTCCTGTTTGAACAGGCTGCCGTCCTCCAGCACCAACTGAACCGAGGCGGCGTTGTCGCCAGCCTTCTGCAACTGACCGCTTTCCAGGTCACGGCGCAACTTGAGCAGCTCGGCGGTGGACTGGGTAACGTCGACATAAATAGGGTCGAGCTGCTGGATGGTGGCCATGGCATCGGTCTGACCATTGCTCACCAGTGCACCTTCGGTGAACGAAGAACGGCCGATACGGCCGCTGATCGGCGCCAGAACCTTGGTGTAGCGCAGGTCGATCTGTGCGCTCTTGAGCGAAGCCTCGGCCTGCAATCGTTTGGCATTGGCGTCGTCATATTCCTGTTTGGAGACGGCCTGTTCGTCAATCAGTTGCTTGTAGCGTTCGGCCAGCGAGCGTGTAGCCAGCAGGTTGGCCTTGGCATTGGCCAGGGTGGCTTCGTACACGGCAGGGTCGATCTGATACAACTGCTGGCCTTCCTTGACCTCACTGCCTTCCTTGAACAGGCGCTTGAGGATGATGCCGTTGACCTGCGGGCGCACTTCGGCGACGCGGTAGGCACTGGTACGCCCCGGCAATTCCGAGGTGAGGGTGAAGGCTTGCGGCTGGATGGTCACGACGCCGACCTGAGGAGCCTGCGCCGCTGGCGCTGCTTCTTCTTTCTTACAGCCACTGAGCAGTGTTGCCAGGGCGACGGCGGAAACCAGAGCGGTAACGGCTGGCTTGAATTGCATGAGGATCCTCGGGTCGCTGGAGCAGGGAGACGCTCAAGAGTAATGGAAGAGATCTTGATCTGGAAAAAATGCTATCCGGTGGATAAATAGCTTGCTAAGAAATATACTTACATTCATGGTTGTTTGTAAATACTGCTGGGCTGTACTCCGGTACTGCCTCAGCGTTTGATTAGCTCATCCGAGAGGCCCCTGCAGAGGTTCCCCGGAGCGTTTCCCGCACGCGCTGCGCGTTCGGGCCAGATGAGGTTGTACTGCCATGGTCCGTAGAACCAAAGAAGAAGCCCAGGAAACCCGCGCCCAGATCATCGAGGCGGCGGAAAGGGCTTTCTACAAGCGCGGGGTTGCGCGAACCACCCTGGCCGACATCGCCGAACTGGCGGGTGTGACGCGGGGGGCGATCTACTGGCACTTCAATAACAAGGCCGAGCTGGTGCAGGCGTTGCTCGACAGCCTGCACGAGACCCATGACCATTTGGCGCGCGCTAGCGAAAGCGAGGATGAAGTCGACCCGCTTGGCTGCATGCGCAAGCTGCTGTTGCAGGTGTTCAACGAGCTGGTGCTCGATGCCCGAACCCGTCGTATCAATGAAATCCTGCATCACAAGTGCGAGTTCACCGATGATATGTGTGAAATTCGCCAGCAGCGCCAGTGTGCGGTGCTGGATTGCCACAAGGGCATCACCCTGGCGCTGGCCAATGCCGTACGCCGGGGCCAGTTGCCTGGCGAGCTGGATGTCGAGCGCGCGGCGGTGGCCATGTTTGCCTATGTCGATGGCCTGATCGGGCGCTGGCTCTTGCTGCCTGACAGTGTCGATCTGTTGGGTGATGTCGAAAAATGGGTCGACACCGGGCTGGATATGCTGCGCTTGAGCCCGGCTCTGCGCAAATGACACTTTGTGAAGGATTGTGAGGGAGTGTTTCCCGTTTGTGTTAAGGGGGGATTAAGGGCGCGGCTGCCTTGCGGCTGTGCGCAGCACAAGGCGGCTCTTGCAGCGATTGCGCAACTTTCAGCGGCCGCGCAATTGCCGGTCGGGTAGAGCGAATGCCGCAAACAGGCCCAGCACCGCGACAAGCGCACTCCCCATCAACAGTTGTCTGAACGTCTCCAGCAACCGTCCCTGAGTCACCAGGTCCACCTCTGCGGCCTTCAAGCTCCCCAGCAACGGATTGACCGACAGTTCGAAACCACCCTGATGCAGCAGTGCCAGCAACAGGCTGGACATGCACGCCACGCCCATGGCTCCGCCCAGCGAACGGAACAGGTTGGTGGTGCTGGTGGCCACGCCGATGTCCTTGCTGGCCACCGCGCTTTGTGTGCCCACCAGCGAGGTCGGGAATTGCAGCCCGCAGGCTATGCCGGTCAGCAGCATGAACAGCGCAGCGAGCAACGCGGATTGCGGCGGAGTCAGTGCCATCGCGAAAATGGCCACTGGCATCAGCAGTGCACCGGCCAGGATCTGCGGCTTGTAGCGCCCGGTCCGGCTGGTCATGCGGCCTCCTGTGAAGGCGCCCATGGGCAGCCCCATGGCCAGCGGCAGCAGGTGCAGGGCGGCGCTGTCGGCACCGGCGCCGGTGATGCCTTGGTAACGCAAGGGCATGAGCATGGTCAGGGAAATGGACTGGAAACTGGCGAAAAAGATCACTGCCCAGCACAGCACTGCCACTCGGTTGCTGAACAGGCTGAGCGGCAGCAGCGGCTCCGGGCAGCGCCGTTCGTGGGCGATGAAAAGCGTGAGGCCAAGCAGGGCGCAGCCGAACAGCGCCAGCACGGCCGGGTCGGCCCAGGTGTGGCCCTGGCCCACCATGGTAATGCCCAGCAGCAGGCTGCCAAGGCCGAGAATCAATAGCATGGCGCCAAGGTAGTCCACCTGTGCCTCGCGACGCTGCACCGGCATGCTGCCGAGCGCACGGCGTATGGCCCACAAGGCGACCAGCCCCAGCGGCAGGTTGATCCAGAACACCCAGCGCCACGACAGGTACTCGGTCAACCAGCCGCCCAGCACTGGCCCAGCCACGCTGGCCGCGGCGTACATGCTGCTGAAGTAGCCCTGGTAGCGGCCGCGTTCGCGTGGGGGCACGAAGTCGCCAATGATTGCCTGGCTCACCGAGACCATGCCGCCTGCGCCGATACCCTGCAGTACCCGGGCCAGCACCAGTTGCGGCATGTCCTGGGCCATGGCGCAGGCAATGGAGGCCAGGGTGAACAGGCTGATGCCGGTGAGGATCATCCGGCGCCGGCCATAAAGGTCGCCCAGTTTGCCGTAGATCGGCACGGCCACGGTCATTGCCACCATGTACCCGGAAATGACCCAGGCCAGCATGCCGACATCGCTGAACTGTGCCGAGATGGCGGGCAGCGAGACGGCGACGATGGTCTGGTCCAGAGCGCCAAGGAAGATGGCGAGCATGAGGGCGGTGAGCACGTTGCGCAGGGAGGTGGGGGGCAGGGCGGCGGTCACGGGAATACCTTGTTTTGTCTATGGCAGCCTCTTCGCGGGCAAGCCTGCTCTCACAGAAGCCCCCGAATTGTACCCTGAGTTAGGTAGCTTCCTATGTACTATCTGCATCCCCTATGCAATATCGGCATTGGCGCATTCATCCAGTGCTGCATGGCTGCGTGATATCGTTGGTATGCCACAGAGGCTGAAATCCGGGGCTTGCACCAGCTTGGTGCAACATATTGCCGCAGGTTTTTCAGTCCGCTGTCTCCCACACCTTTTATTCCTCTGCCTGCATGTCGAGCATGACCGCCCAGATGGCGACGGTTGGAACAGGTCAGGTAGACCCGATTACAGGGGTCGGTAGTTACCGTTCAAATTTCAACATTATTGCGGAGTGATCATGCCCAAGGCTTCCCACCAAGATCTGCGTTTTGCCTTCCGCGAGCTGCTCGCTTCAGGTTCCTGTTTCCACACTGCCTCGGTGTTCGACCCGATGTCGGCACGCATTGCCGCAGACCTGGGCTTCGAAGTCGGTATCCTCGGCGGTTCGGTCGCCTCGTTGCAGGTGTTGGCTGCTCCGGACTTCGCTCTGATCACCCTCAGCGAGTTCGTCGAGCAGGCCACCCGCATTGGTCGGGTCGCGCAACTGCCGGTACTGGCCGACGCCGACCACGGCTATGGCAACGCACTGAACGTGATGCGCACGGTGACCGAACTGGAGCGCGCCGGTGTGGCCGCGCTGACCATCGAGGACACCCTGCTGCCTGCCCAGTTCGGGCGCAAGTCTACCGACCTGATCCCGGTCGAGGAGGGGGTTGGCAAGATCCGCGCGGCGCTGGAGGCACGAGTCGACTCGTCCCTGTCGATCATTGCCCGTACCAACGCGGGCGTACTCAGCACCGAAGAAATCATCGTGCGTACCCAGAGCTACCAGAAGGCGGGCGCTGATGGTATTTGCATGGTAGGGGTCAAGGACTTCGAGCAGCTCGAGCAGATTGCCGAGCACCTGACGGTGCCGCTGATGCTGGTCACCTATGGCAACCCGAACCTGCGCGATGACGAACGCCTGGCGCGTCTGGGCGTGCGCATCGTGGTCGATGGCCATGCGGCTTACTTTGCCGCGATCAAGGCCACTTACGACTGCCTGCGGCTGCAGCGTGGCCGGCAGAACAAGTCGGAAAACCTCAGTGCCACCGAACTCTCGCACACCTACACCCAGCCTGAAGACTACATTCGCTGGGCCAAGGAATACATGAGCGTCGAAGAGTGATCGGCAGGGCGCCGTCCATTCAACGGACGGCGCTCAAGGTTGCACTCCACAGTCGGCCATTGAGTCGCCTGCTTCGCGGGCATGCCCGCTCCCACTGGTACCGCACAGATCCCAAGGCATGTGCATACCTGTGGGCGACCCCGCGAAAGGGCTGTCACAGGCTGGCCTGGCCCTCCAGCCAGTCCAGCAACTCCAGCAACCCCGGCGGCAAACCCCTGGCCTGGCTCACCAGGTAATACCCCTTGCCTGTCAGCACCTTCAGCGCAAACGGCATGCACAACCGCCCACCGCGCAGGTCATCGCCAATCAGCGACCAGTCACCGATCGCCACTCCTGTCCCCTGCGAAGCCATGGCCATCGCCATGTCCAGTGTCTCGAAATGCTGTTTGGGTCCATGCGTGGCCAGCGTCACTCCGGCCGCCTGCAACCACAACCGCCAGTCGTGTTCATCCCGCGAGGGATGCAGCAACATATGTCGGGCCAGGTCTTCCACCTGCTGCAACGGCACAGGCCCTTCACGCAGTGACGGTGCGCACACCGGGGTCAGCTGCTCATCGAACAGCTTGCGCACGTGCAGCCCGTGGTTTGGCGCATTGCCATAGACCACCGCCGCATCGAAGCCCTCGCGACGCAAATCCACCCCGTGCTGCACGGTCGTGGTCAGCTCAACCGGCACATCCGGGCGCAGTGCCTGCCATTCCATCAGGCGCGGCAGCAGCCAACGCATCACACAGGTGGGGGCCTTGAGCTGCAGGGTGGTGCTGTGCTCGCCCACTTCGCGCACCCCTTGTTCGATCAGCGCGAACACCTGCTGCACCCGCGGCAGCCAGTCCAGGCCTTCACGGGTCAGGCTTAACCCGCGGGCCTCGCGCTTGAACAGGGCATAACCCAGGTGTTCTTCGAGGGATGCAATCTGGCGGCTGACAGCGCCTTGGGTGATGTGCAACTGCTGCCCGGCGCGGGTGAAGTTGCACTGCTGGGCGGTGACCAGAAACGTGTGCAGGGCAGGCAGGGGCGGGAGGCGTTTCATTGCAGTAAGCCATGATCACAGGACATGGCTAGTATGTGTTTTTTTGCATTGTGGCGATAGCCGTGGCTTGGGTCCAATAAGGGCATACCCCAACACGATTCATGGTGATCCCTGATGGCAACCTGCGGCGAAGTACTGGTCAATCTCCTTGAAGGCTATGGCGTCGATCATGTCTTCGGCATCCCCGGTGTACATACCGTGGAGCTCTATCGTGGCCTGGCGGGCTCTTCCATTCGTCACATCACCCCACGTCATGAGCAAGGTGCCGGGTTCATGGCTGACGGCTATGCGCGCACCCGCGGCAAACCCGGGGTGTGCTTCATTATCACCGGGCCGGGCATGACCAATATCACCACTGCCATGGGCCAGGCCTATGCCGACTCGATCCCGATGCTGGTGATTTCCAGCGTGCAGTCCCGTGACCAGTTGGGCGGTGGCCGTGGCAAGCTGCACGAGCTGCCCAACCAAGCGGCGCTGGTATCGGGTGTGGCAGCGTTTTCCCACACTTTGATGAGTGCAGCCGACTTGCCGCAGGTGCTGGCCCGGGCATTTGCCGTGTTCGACAGTGCCCGGCCGCGTCCGGTACATATCGAAATCCCGCTCGATGTGCTGGTTGAACCGGCCGACTTCCTGCTGCCGGGACGCCCTGTACGGGGTAGTCGGGCAGGGGCTGCACCTCAGGCCGTGGCGCAGATGGCTGAGCGACTGGCCAGTGCACGTCGGCCGCTGATTCTGGCCGGTGGCGGGGCGTTGGCTGCGGGCGCTGCGCTGGCACGCCTGGCCGAACACCTTCAGGCCCCGGTGGCGCTGACCATCAATGCCAAAGGCTTGCTGCCTGCCAGCCACCCATTGCAGATCGGCTCGACCCAGTCGTTACCGGCTACACGGGCGCTGGTGGCCGAGGCTGACGTGGTGCTGGTGATCGGCACCGAACTGGCCGAAACCGATTATGACGTGACCTTCAAGGGAGGCTTCGAGATCCCGGGCAGTCTGCTGCGCATTGACATCGACCCGGACCAGACCGTGCGCAATTATCTGCCGGAGCTGGCGCTGGTAGCCGATGCCGAGCTGGCTGCCGAAGCGCTGCTCGGTGCCCTGCAAGCCCAGCCGCAGCCAGTGCACGAAAGCACTTGGGGCGTGGCCCGCGTGGCCAATCTGCGCAAGGTCCTGGCGGCAGACTGGGACCAGCCCACCCTGAGCCAGACGCGCTTGCTGAGCGCCATACTAGAGCGCCTGCCGAATGCGATTCTGGTGGGCGACTCGACCCAACCTGTGTACACCGGCAACCTGACACTCGACATGGAGCAGCCACGGCGCTGGTTCAACGCCTCGACCGGGTACGGCACCTTGGGTTACGCGTTGCCAGCAGCCATGGGCGCCTGGTTGGGCAGTGCCGAGCAGGCCGTCGAACGCGCTCCGGCGGTGTGCCTGATTGGTGATGGTGGTTTGCAGTTCACCCTGCCGGAACTGGCCAGTGCAGTGGAGGCGCAGGTACCGCTGATCGTACTGCTGTGGAATAACCAGGGGTACGAGGAAATCAAGAAATACATGGTCAATCGGGCGATCGAGCCGGTCGGGGTGGATATCCATACCCCGGATTTCATCGGCGTGGCGCGGGCGTTGGGCGCGGCAGCAGAGAACGTGGCCGATATCGCCCAATTGCAGGCGGCGCTCGGGCAAGCGGTGGAGCGCACGGGGCCGACCTTGATTCAGGTGGATCAGAATCAGTGGCAGGCCGCGGTGTTGGGTTGAAGCATTGCGATTGCCTGTATCGGCCTCTCGCGCCTGCAGGCAGCGCGCAATTTTCGCATCTGTGCAAAAACCTGTAGGAGCGGGTTTACCCGCGAAAGCGCCGGTGCAGGCGAATGTTGAGCTTCAGACCGCAGTAGCCCGCAACCGAGCCACATCACGAATCGGCGGCGCGCCGTAAAGCCGGCTGTATTCACGGCTGAACTGCGACGGGCTTTCATAACCCACCCGATAAGCCGCCACCGCCGCCTCCAGCCCGTCGTTCAACATCAGTCGCCGGGCTTCCTGCAGGCGCAGTTGCTTCTGGTACTGCAATGGGCTCATCGAGGTCACCGCCTTGAAGCGGTGGTGCAAGGTCGAGGTGCTGAGGTTGACCTCACGTGCCAGGTCCTCGATACGCAGCGGCTGTTGGAAGTTGTTGTTGAGCCAGGTGATGGCCTGGCAAACCCGGTGGGTCTGGCTGTTGGCCAAGGCAATTTCATACAGCCGGTAACCCTGCGGCCCACGCAGCAGGCGGTAGAGAATCTCGCGGCGGAACAGCGGCGCCAGCATTGCGATATCGCGGGGGGTGTCAAGCAGGCGCAGCAACCGCAGCAGGGCATCGAGCAATGCGGCATCTGTCCTTTCCACGTACAAACCACGGCCGGAAGGTCGATTGGGTACCAGCATTGGTCCGCTCTCGGCGATCAGTTGGCTGATCTCGGCCGGGTCCAGGTCCATGCGCAGGCCCAGGCTTGGGTTCTCGGGGCTGGCATCCAGCCTCACGGCACTGAGCGGCAAGGTCACCGAAACGACCATGTAATGGAGTGGGTCGTAGGCGTACTGCTCGTCACCCAGGAACAGGCTTTTGCTGCCTTGGGCAAGGATGCACAGGGCAGGCTGCGCCAGGGTGGGCACAGAACGCACATTTTCGGTGTAGCGCACCAGGTGCAGGTCATCGATGGCCGACGCCGGGCCATGGGGCTCGCCCGCGTGGCGGTTGATCAGCTCGGCCAGCTCCAGGCGCTGCAGTTCCAGGGTCGGTTCGGTGGACGTGGCGGTGGTCATGATGGCTTTCCTCTGCTGACCGACGCAGCATAGGTTTGGGCAAAGACGGGCGCTAGTCGAAAGCTGCATGTCGATTGCCTGATCCTGCCGCGCTGCAGGATCAGGCAATCGACGTGCAGTAATGGCCTAACGCGCCGCGCGGGTGAGCGCCTAACCTTGGCAGCCTGGCTTTTCCGTCCGCCTGCTTCAAGGAGATTGTGCAATGACCCTTAACCAACCGGTCACCCACCTTGCTTTCATCCGTGCCAGCAGCGGGCGCTCGGCAGAGCTGGGCGCGCGCCTGCGTGACCTGCTTGAGCCCTCGCGGCGTACACCGGGTTGCCTGAGTTTTACCGTGCAGCGTTCGCAGGCTGATGCTGACCTGTGGTTGCTCAGCGGAAGCTGGCAGGACCAGCAGGCGATGAGTGGTTACTTTGCTTCGCCGACACTGGAGGTGTTCGGTGAGCTGGTGCAGGCCCAGGTGGTCACCAGTCTGGACTTGCATACCTTCGATTGAGCGTGGATGAGGTAAAGTGACGCCCTTGTTCAATCACGCGGACAGCAACATGGCACGTAGGGAATTCACTCATTTCGAAGCGGTATCGGCGATGGTGCCGGTGGAAGGTGGCGGCTACAACGCAGCCATCGCGGTCAAAGCCTTGGGTATGGGCGGCGCACCGCGCTTTCACAAGGTTCTCGACGGGCAGGTGTTCAAGGGCGCCGTGGCCGCCGACGAAGCGGCCACCGCCGAGCTGCAACGCCTGCAGGGCGTCAGCGAAGAGGGTGAGCTGATCTGGTGATCAGGCCGGTGGCCGGGCCATCTTGAACAGGTTGCCCAGCTCGAAATAATCCGCCGGGCCACCCCCCCGCAGAATAGGCTCGGCGGCAGCGGTATCGTAGATGCCGTTGTTCAGCAGGTGTTCGGCAATGTGCACCGCCACCACTTCCCCGAGGATAAGCCAGCTGGGCACCTGTTCCTGGTCGGCGCGCTTGAGCTGGACGATCTGGCTGACCTTGCACTCGAAGGCTACCGGCGTTTCACCCACGCGCGGCACCTTGACGATGCTCGACGGTGCGGCAGTGAGGCCGCTCAATTCGAATTCGTTTACTTCGGCAGCAACCGGTGCGCAGCTCAGGTTCATTTGCTCGGCCAGGGGGCGGGTGGCCAGGTTCCAGACGAACTCACCGGTCTGCTCGATGTTGTTCAGGCTGTCTTTGCGCCCGACGCTGCAGAAACCGATGATCGGCGGGATGTAGTTGAACGCATTGAAGAAGCTGTAAGGCGCCAGGTTCAGGCGGCCTTCGCGGTCCTGAGAGGAGATCCAGCCGATCGGGCGGGGACCGACGATGGCATTGAACGGGTCGTGCGGCAGGCCGTGGCCTTTGGCGGGTTCGTAGTAATACATCTGTGCTGGCCTTGTTGGCCCTACCTCCTGGTGGACAAGGTGCCTAGTGTGCCAAGCCTGAGCTCGCGTGCAAATGATCAAGCCCGGCCGAAGCCGGGCTGGGTGCTCGCAATCAGGTATCAGCTGATGCGGTGCGCGTTGGTGCGGTTGAAGCCATCTTCGGCAAAACGTTGGCCGCCGGTGCGATCAAAGCCGTCTTCGGCGAAGCGTTGGCCGCCGGTGCGATCGAAGCCGTCTTCGGCGAAGCGTTGGCCGCCGGTGCGGTCGAAGCCATCTTCGGCGAAGCGTTGGCCACCGGTGCGATCGAAGCCGTCTTCAGCGTAGCTGGCGGGCTGGGTTTGAGCCGCGGCAAAGGTGTGAGCGTCGGTCCGGTCGAAGCCATCTTCGGCGAAGGCGCCAGCTGCGAAAACCGAGAGGGCCAGGGTAAGGATCAGTTTGTTTTTCATGGTCGTTGCTCCAGGGGTTTGTGAGTTGTTTGTTTCTATGGGTTTAATCCTACGCCGAATAATTTGATTAAAAAGCGCAAAAAACAGCGCTTAATAATCTATTTATTCGATGTGTTTGGGCGCGTATGTCGTGCTTCAGGCCGCAAGCCTGGCTAGGGAGCGTCCTTGCGGGCGCCAACGTTCTGCCAGCCATTGCAGCTTGATGAGGTGGAATTAATAGGGCGTTAAGAAGGAAAAGTCTGAATAGAAAAGGGGCGCTCCATGCAATGGAGCGCCCCTTTTAGTACTGCCAGGCCAGCGTTACTCAGTGGTAATCCGCGAGTGCTGCTTGGTGTCTTTCATGGTCGCGTAGACCAGCAGCGAGCAGGCGATACAGGCGGTGACGTACCAGTAGAAGCCGCTCTCCATCCCAGCGCTCTTGAACCACAGGGCCACATATTCGGCGGTGCCACCGAAGATCGACACGGTCAGGGCATACGGCAGGCCCACGCCCAGGGCGCGAATCTCGGTAGGGAACAGCTCGGCTTTGACCACGGCGTTGATCGAGGTATAGCCGCTTACGATGATCAGCGCTGCCATGATCAGGAAGAACGCACCCCACCAGCTCTGGATGGTGTGCAGGGTGCTGAGGATAGGGACGGTGAACAGGGTGCCGAGCACACCGAAGGCGATCAGGATTGGACGGCGGCCGATCTTGTCGGAGAGACCACCGATCACCGGCTGCAGGCACATGAACAGGAACAGCGTGGCGGCCGAGATGGTGGTCGAGTCACTGATGCTCATGCCTACGGTGTTGACCAGGTACTTCTGCATGTAGGTGGTATAGGTGTAGAAGGCCAGGGTACCGCCCATGGTCAGACCGACGACGGTCATCAGTTCCTTGGGGTGACGCAGCAGGGTGCGCATCAGGCTTTCCTTGGCCTTTTCCTTCTTGGTGAACGAGGCGGTTTCTTCCATGCCGCGACGCAGGTACAGGGCCACCACCGCGCACAGCGCACCGATCACGAACGGCACGCGCCAGCCCCAGGCGTACAACTGCTCGGTGGTCAGGGTCTGTTGCAGGACGATCAGTACCGCCAGGGCGATGAGCTGGCCGGAGATCAGGGTCACGTACTGGAAGCTGGAGAAGAAACCACGGCGCTCCTTGCTGGCCATTTCGCTGAGGTAGGTGGCCGAGGTGCCGTATTCACCACCCACCGACAGGCCCTGCAGCAGGCGCGCGATGACCAGCAGGACAGGTGCGGCGACGCCGATGGTTTCGTAACCCGGGGTCAGGGCGATGACCAGCGAGCCGGCGCACATGAGCAGGACCGACGCCATCAGCGCGGCCTTGCGGCCCTTGCGGTCGGCGTACAGGCCCATCAGCCAGCCACCGATCGGGCGCATGAGGAAGCCCACGGCGAAGATCGCGGCGGTATTGAGCAGTTGTGCGGTGGAGTCGCCGGCCGGGAAGAAGGCCTTGGCGAAGTACAGCGAGAATGCGGCGTAGACGTACCAGTCGTACCATTCGACCATGTTGCCGATGGACCCGCTGAAAATCGACTTCAAGCGGCTGGCGGTGGTTTTTTCTGCGGCAGGCGCGGTGGCCGCCCCGGCGGGCAGGGAGGTGGCGTTATCCATCAGGGATACCTTCTCGTTGTTTTTGTGGAGCGCGCCGTGGCGCAGCTTGCCAAGGCAATTGCAGAAGGTGTGCCAAATGGGTGCGGGCTGATTCATTTGAGGGCATCAAATACCCCAAGCCGGCACAGTAGTGGGCCTTGCGCCGCCCTATGCAGGCGCGGGCCTGACCGCGAAGGGCTGCAAAGCAGTCCGAAATCTCGATGTGATGAGCAGTTTTTCGCCTACCAGGTCCTGGTCATAAGCGGATTTCCGCTCATGCCTGCCCAATAAAATCCTCGCGCACCAGCCCATGCCGTTGCATCTTCTCGTTAAGCGTGCGCCGCGGCAGTTGCAACGCCTCCATCACCGACTTGATCTCGCCCCTATGCTGACGCAAGGCCGCACGCAGGCATTGCGCCTCGAATGCTTCCATTTGCTCGCCCAGCGACTGCCCGGCAGGTGCAACCTCGATGTTTGGCGAACCCAGCCCCAACGCATGCCGCTCCGCCGCATTGGCCAGCTCACGCACGTTGCCAGGCCAGTCATGTGACAGCAGCTGCGCCAGCTGTGCACCCGATAGCGGCGGGGCAGCGCGACCAAGCTTTTCACCGGCAGCACGGGCAAAGTGTTCGAACAGCAGCGGAATATCCTCCCGCCGCTCGCGCAGCGGTGCCAGGCGCAATTCGGCCACATTCAGGCGGTAGGCCAGGTCTTCGCGGAAGCGCCCGGCACGAGCCTCCCCGAGCAGGTCGGGCTTGGTCGCCGCAATGATGCGCAGGTCCACGCTGATGCTCTGGTTGGCCCCCAGGCGCTCCAACTTCTGCTCCTGAATCACCCGCAACAGCTTGGCTTGTTGGGCCAGTGGCATGCTCTCGATTTCGTCGAGGAACACGGTGCCACCGTTGGCGTACTCCAGCTTGCCGATCCGTTTACCCTGGGCGCCCGTGAAGGCACCGCTCTCATGGCCGAACAGTTCGGCCTCGAACAGCGATTCGGGGATGGCCGCGCAGTTAAGGGCTACAAAGGGCTTGGCGGCGCGAGGACCAAAGTCGTGCAGGCAGCGGGCCACCCGCTCCTTGCCACTGCCGGTTTCACCGCGGATCAGTACGTTTACCGGCAGGCTGGCCAGGTCCAGGACTTGCCGGCGCAGCTGTTGCAGGCCCTGGGACATGCCCAGCAGCGTGACTTCCAGGCGTGACTTGAGGTCGGCCTGCTCGTGGAGCCGGCGGTTCTCCAGCACCAGCTGGCGCTTTTCCAGGGCGCGACGCAGGCTGCCCAGCAAGTCTTGCGGCGTGAAGGGTTTTTCCAGGAAGTCATAGGCCCCGCTGCGCATGGCTTCTACCGCCATCGGTACATCACCGTGACCGGTCAGCAGAATCACGGGCAGGTCGGGGTCGTTCGCTTGCAGGCGTTCGAGCAATTGCAGGCCATCCATACCCGGCATGCGCACATCGCTGATGATCACCCCAGGGAAGTGCTGCGGCAGGTGCGCCAGGCACTCTTCGGCGCGAGCGAACAACTGCACGCTGAAGCCTGACAGGCTCAGCCATTGCTCGACAGCAGTGCGGATACTGGCTTCATCATCGACGACGATCACCGAATTCAACATACAGGCTCCAGGTCACGGGGCAGGGTAAGGCTCAGGCGCGCGCCGCCAGGCAGGTTTTCGGCCCGCAGCTGGCCGCCGGCCTCATGGACGATGCCGTAAGAAATGGCCAGGCCCAGCCCTAGCCCTTCCCCCACCGGTTTGGTGGTGAAGAACGGGTCGAAGATCTTGGGCAGGTCGGCTTCGGCAATGCCGCCACCCGAGTCGAGCACGCTCAGGCGCCATAGCTCTCCGTCGGGTTCGATGCGGATCTCCAGGCGTTTGTAGCGCTTGTCGATCATCGCGTCGAGTGCATTGTGCAGGAGGTTTATCAGCACCTGCTCCAGGCGTATGGCATCGCCGCGTACCCAGGCCGGGCGTGCCAGGTACAGAGCCACCTCCACTTCCTCGCTGCGAATGCGCGCTTCCAGCAGGTGCAAGGCCTGATCGACCACGGTTGCCAGGTCGAGGCGTTCGCGCAGGCCCATCGGGCTGTTGCGGGCAAAGGTTTTCAGGTGGCTGGTCAGCGCTGCCATGCGCGTGAGCATCTGTTCCAGCGGCTCCAGCGCTTGCCGTGCTTCGTCGTGGCGACCATGGTCAAGCAGCAGGCGCAGCGTCTCCAACTGCATACGTTGGGTGGTCAGCGGTTGGTTGATTTCGTGGGCCATGGCCGCCGACATCTGCCCAAGTGCGGCCAGCTTGGCTGATTGCACCAGGCCTTCCTGGGCAGTGCGCAGCTCGCGGGTGCGCTCCTCGACCTGGCGTTCGAGTTCTTGCCGGCTGCGCTGGCGCAGGCGTGCCAGGCGCAGGCGTTGG
Source organism: Pseudomonas sp. zjy_15 (assembly GCF_043101865.1). Classification (NCBI taxonomy): domain Bacteria; kingdom Pseudomonadati; phylum Pseudomonadota; class Gammaproteobacteria; order Pseudomonadales; family Pseudomonadaceae; genus Pseudomonas; species Pseudomonas sp. zjy_15. The sequence goes on along the minus strand of NZ_JBICII010000028.1, from coordinate 12,699 downwards.
CTGACGAAAAGGACGGCGAACACCAGGCTCAGCCAGACGGCGGCGGCGCCAAGCGCGGCATTACGGCCGTCGGCAGCGACCTGCGGTTTGCGCAGCAGGTGCAAGGTCCAGTTTTCGCCTTCCAGCGGCAGGCTTTCCCACAAGTACTCGGTGCTACCCTCGGGGCCTTGCACGCGGCTAAGGGTGCTGTAGGGGGCAAACCGCGTCAGCACCTGATGCTGGAGCGGCACCAGCGGTTGCTTGTCGTACTGACGGGTTTCGGCCAGCTCGGCACGGTCGGCACCACTGAGCGGCTGAAGCTCGCGGTAGCGCCAGCCATCCTGGTTTGCAATGAAAGTAATACCGCGGGCGTCGCTGACCAACAGGATATCGTTGCCCTGTCGCCACTCGCGTTCCAGCTCGGGGAATTCCAGCTTCACCACCATGGCGCCAAGGAAGCGGCCGTGCTCGTCGTTCACCGCGCTGGCGAGAAAGTAGCCCGGCACGCCACTGGTCACGCCCACGGCATAGAAGCGGCCACTGCCCTGGCTGCGGGTTTGCTTGAAGTAGGGACGGAAACCGTAGTTGGAGCCGACGTAGCTGCTGGGCAGCCGCCAATTGCTGGCGGCAATGGCCAGGCCGGTGCGGTCGAGCAGTTCGAGGGTGGAGGAATTGGCGGCGCCATTGATACGTTCGAGCTTGTGGTTCAGGGCGTTCTGAACGCCTTCATCGATCGGGCCGCGCAAGGCTGCGATCAGCTCCGGGTCTAGCGCCAGCACGGCGGGGAGGGCGCGGTAGCGCTCGATCAGGGTGTGCAGTGCGTTGGCGTACAGGCCCAGTTGCTGGCTGGCACGCTTGGCGTCGTCTTCCATGGCCTGGCGCTTGGCCTGGTGCATGGCCCAACCGGCGCTGAGTGCGGTACCCAGCACGATCAGCAGGGTGATCAGCCCCAGACGCAGGGCGCGAAAGGAAAAGGGCATTGGGGGCGGATCCGGTGGTGGGATATCGGGGCCGGCCTCTTCGCGGGTAAACCCGCTCCTACAGGTACTCTGCAGCACCTGCAGGAGCGGGTTTAGCCGCGAAAAGGCCGGAACAGGCGGCCATTTTCAGTCAAAGCAATTCGAAGCTCTGCTGCTGCACCGCCTGGGAATCCAGCCCTACCTGGACATTGAACTCCCCAGGTTCGGCAACCCGCTGCAACTGGCCATTGTAGAACTTCAGGTCGTCCTCGCTGATGCGGAAGGTCAACGTGCGGGTTTCACCAGGTTCAAGCATCAGCTTCTGGAAGTTTTTCAGCTCTTTCACCGGGCGGCTCATCGACGCCGACACATCCTGCAGGTACAGCTGCACCACCGTCTCGCCTGCAACCTTGCCGGTGTTCTTGACCGTTACCTTGGCTTCCAGCGTATCGCCGCGCTTGAGATCCTTGCCCGACAGGTTCAGGCCCGACAGCTCGAAGCTGCTGTAGCTCAAGCCATAGCCGAACGGATAAAGGGGCCCGTTGGGTTCTTCGAAGTATTGCGAGGTGTAGTTGCCCGGCTTGCCCGGCGTGAACGGCCGGCCGATGCGAGTGTGGTTGTAGTACATCGGGATCTGCCCCACCGACCGAGGGAAGGTAATGGCCAGCTTGCCGGAGGGGTTGTAGTCGCCAAACAGCACGTCGGCGATGGCATTGCCGCCTTCGGTGCCGGCGAACCAGGTTTCCAGGATGGCGTCGGCCTGCTCGCGCTCCCAGCTGATCGACAGCGGACGGCCGTTCATCAGCACCAGCACCAGCGGTTTGCCGGTGGCCTTGAGCGCCTTGATCAGCTCGCGCTGGCTGGCCGGGATCTCCAGGGTGGTACGGCTCGACGACTCATGGGACATGCCGCGGGACTCGCCAACTACAGCGACCACGACGTCGGATTGCTTCGCCGCCTTGACTGCTTCATCGATCAGCACGGCAGGCGGGCGTGGGTCGTCGACGATTTCCGGGGCATCGAAGTTGAGGAAGTTCAGGTAATCGAGGATCGCCTTGTCGCCCGTGACGTTGGAACCTTTGGCGTAGACCAGCTTGGCCTTGCCATCCACGGCGCGGCGCAAGCCCTCGCGCACGGTCACGGAGTGGACGGGTTTACCGTCGGCGGCCCAGCTGCCCATCATGTCGATCGGGGCATCGGCCAGCGGGCCGACCAAGGCAATGGTGCCGGCCTTTTTCAGCGGCAGGGTCTGGTTGCGGTTTTCCAGCAGCACCAGGCTGCGGCGTGCCACGTCACGCGCAGCTTCGCGGTGCAGGCGGTCGTTGCCGTAGTAGTCCTTCAGGTCGGTTTCGGCTTTGCCGATGCGCACGTATGGGTCCTTGAACAGGCCCATGTCGTACTTGGCACCCAGCACCTCACGTACCGCCTGGTCCAGTTCGCGCTGGCTCACTTCGCCGGACTTCAGCAGGCCCGGCAGCTCCTCGCCGTACAGGGTATCGTTCATGCTCATGTCGATGCCGGCCTTGATCGCCAGCTTGGCGGCTTCACGGCCATCACGGGCGACGCCGTGGCGAATCAGCTCTTGGATGGCGCCGTGGTCGCTGATGGTCACGCCCTTGAAGCCCCACTCCTTGCGCAGCAAGTCGTTCATCAGCCAGGTGTTGGAGGTGGCTGGTACGCCGTTGATCGAGTTCAGCGCGACCATCACGCCACCGGCGCCCGCATCGAGCGCGGCGCGATAGGGTGGCAGGTAGTCGTTGTACATTTTCGGCAGGCTCATATCGACCGTGTTGTAGTCGCGCCCGCCTTCCACTGCGCCGTACAAGGCGAAATGCTTGACGATGGCCATGATGCTGTCGGGGTTGGCCGGGCTGCTGCCCTGGAACGAGCGCACCATTACCTGGCCGATTTTCGAAGTCAGGTAGGTGTCTTCGCCGAAACCTTCACTGGTGCGGCCCCAGCGCGGGTCACGGGCGATATCCACCATTGGCGCGAACGTCATGTCCAGGGCGTCGGCCGAGGCTTCGATCGCCGCGGTGCGGCCGACCTTGGCGACGGCCTCCATGTCCCAGGTGGCGGCCATGCCCAGGCCGATCGGGAAGATGGTGCGCTCGCCGTGGACGGTGTCGTAGGCGAAGAACATCGGGATTTTCAGGCGGCTTCGCATGGCCGCGTCCTGCATCGGTCGGTTTTCGGGGGCTGTGCGAGAGTTGAAGGTGCCACCGATGCGGCCGGCGGCGATTTCCTCGCGGATCTTGTCGCGGGGCATCTCCGGGCCGATGCTGATCAGGCGCAACTGGCCGATTTTCTCGGCTTCGGTCATCTGGCTGATCAGATGCTCGATGAATGCCTGCTTGTCCTGCAGGGGCGGCGCGGAGGGGGCGGCGAGGGCCGCCTGACTGGCAAGGCCCATGGCCAGGCCCAGCAAAGACAGTTTCATCATCAATTCCGTTATGGGGCCGCTGCCGTATCCACCGTGATACGTGCGCGACCGAAGTTTTCAGGCGGCTATTGTTGTACGATTTGCGGGCAATTCTTCCAGCGGCGGATTATGCCTGAATATATCGCCTGCGGATGAAGCCCCGAATGCCGGGATAACAACTATAAGAACGCTCAAGAGACCGACGGCATGACGCCCTTCGACGAATACCATCAGCGGCAGATTGCCGAAGCCATAGCCCGTGCCGAACGGCGTACCGATGCCGAACTGGTGACGGTGCTGGCCCGCCGTGCCGACGACTACGCCTATTGGCCGTTGCTCTGCGCCGCTGTGCTGGCGCTGTCCGTACCGGGTCTGTTGCACTGGCTGCTGGCTTGGCCCAGCGTGCGTGGTGTGCTGCTGGGCAACGTGCTGTTGTTCGTCGGTCTGTGCCTGCTGCTGCGCAACGCGCGCCTGGCCGACTGGCTGATCCCCCGTGCCTTGCGCCGCTGGCGAGCCTCACGCCTGGCCCGCCAGCAGTTTCGCGAGCAGAACCTGCAGCGCACAGCAGGCGCCACGGGCGTGCTGATTTTCGTCAGCGAGGCGGAGCGGCATGTGGAAATCTTGGTCGATCGGGGTATCGAACACTGCCTGGATGCCGAGGCCCGCGCGGCCATCGGTGCCCGCTTGGCCGAGCAGGTGCGCCAGGGCCGTACCTTGCAGGGCTTTGTCGAGTGCATCGAGGCGTGTGGCGAGCTGCTTAGCCGGCACGTGCCGCCAACCCATGCCCGCAACGAGTTGCCCAACCGCTTGGTGATTCTCGACTGAAGGAGCACCAGCGTTTCTGGAGAGCGCTCCCACAGGGTGCTTGGGGCACGTTAGAATAGGCGTTCCGCTACCCAAGGCCCCCTTTTTCATGCCCGCCAGTACTTCTGCCTCTTCCGCGCCGGATGCGCGCGCTCAGTTTCTCGACCTGCTGAACGCCGCCCTGCACGGCGAAACCCTGGTCAAACTGGTGCTGGCGCGCCATGTCGGTGCCGACCAGACCTTGCAACGGATCATTGCCAAGCCGCTGCAGGTCAAGGGCCAGCCGTGCCTGTCGCTGGTCTACCGCCACCAGACCCGTGACATCACCCGCAACCTGCCGCTGGACCAGGCTCAGGTGCTGGTTTCCGAACTGCTGCCGGACAGCTTCCGCAATGCTCACCTGTTCGATGCTGACGGCGAAGTGCAGCTGACCTTCAGCAAGAAGGGCAAGCCGATGCTCCAGCGCCACGGTGCCCAGGCGCCGCGCGTGGCCGACGCGGGCAGTGGGCATGACCGCGAGAAGAAGCGTTATCTGGAGCTGTCGCGGCCGTTTCTGCGCGACCTCGGTGTGACCGATGCACAAGGCGCACTGATCCCGTCCATGTCGCGCAAGTGGAAGCAGATCAACAAATTCATCGAGGTGTTCGACCACGCCCTGGCCAGCGCCCCGGTGCCGGCCGAGCAGGCACTGCGGGTGGCCGACTTCGGCTCGGGCAAGGGCTACCTGACCTTTGCCATGCACGATTACCTGCGCAACAGCCTGGGCCGTGACGCACAGGTGACAGGCGTGGAACTGCGCAAGGATATGGTCGACCTGTGCAACACCGCGGCCGCACGCCTGGACCACCCGGGCCTGGAGTTCCAGTGTGGTGACGTACGCAGCGTGGTACCTGAGGCCATCGAGGTGATGATCGCCTTGCATGCCTGTGACATCGCCACCGACTACGCCATCCACACCGGCATCCGCTGCAACGCCGCAATCATCATGTGCTCGCCGTGCTGCCACAAACAGATCCGCCCGCAACTGCACAGCCCGGGGTTGCTGCAACCCATGCTGCAGTACGGCCTGCACCTGGGCCAGCAGGCCGAAATGCTCACCGACAGCCTGCGCGCACTGTATCTGGAAGCCTGTGGCTATGAAACCAAGGTGTTCGAGTTCATCTCGCTGGAGCACACCAACAAGAACAAGATGATTCTTGCGGTGAAGCGGCGCCAGGCGGGGGATAACGGGGCGTTGCTGGAGAAGATTGCCCAGCTCAAGGCGTTCTATGGGGTGCAGGAGCATTGCCTGGAAACATTGTTGCGGGCGGATGGGTTGCTCTGACGCCACCCACCGGCATGCCTGCAGGGGACGCTGTCAGCGCCGAGCAGAGGGCACTTCGACAGCCAATGCTGCCTGCCCCAACGGATGGGTGCTGGCATCGAAGAAATGCAGCGCCGTCCCCGGCAAATCCCCGAAACGATCTGCAAAATGCTGCTTCTGATTGATCACCGACGCCTCGCCTAGCGGCCGAATGGCAATGGACAGCTTTTGCGGACGGGCTTGGCGCACAGCGTCGAGCAGGTGCCGGTCACTGCTGTCCAGGTGCTGCCCGAACAGGCATAGCCCCTGGCTTTCCCCTGCCAGCTGCCCCAGACACCAGCTCAGATAGTCCGAGTTGCGGATGGCGCGCAGTTTCTCGTCGCTGCGGTCTTCGTTGACGAACAGCGGTACTTCACCCGGGATGTTCACGGCAAACCCATCGAGCAGTTCGGCACTTTCAGCGCTGCGCTGGCGGGTGGTGCCGTCGGGCAGCTTGAGCAGGTGCAGGCCGCCGTGCAGGTGCAGCACCCGGGTGCCTTCGCTGCCGGTGCGTCGAACGTCGAAATAGCCTTGTTCGTCGAACAGTTCGGCGAAGCCATTCGGGGCGTGCTGCACGGCCCATGGCAGCAGCAGGTCGTAGTTGCTGGTGTAGACGCTTCGATAGCCGCGCAGCGCCTGATTGAGGGTTGTCAGTGTCGCCTTCGGCATCAGCGGCCAGGGCAGATGCACCGTGCGCACGGCGTGGATCAACGCTTCCTTGATCGAGTAGTAGCGGTTCAGCGGCGCGGTGGAGTTGATGGCCAGGGCGGCATTGGTACGCACGGTGGTGTTGAGGGCGCTGAGCACCGGCTCGAACAGTTCCGTGGCCAGGGACTTGAACAGTGCCTGGTCACTGACCGCCAGGCCTTTCTTGCGGCCCGCGCGTTGCGCTTGCTCGAACAGCGAGAAGTAGCCGAACGGCTTCCATACTGCGCGGCTGGCGCCGTTGCCCAGCAGCAGGGCGTCGCAGGGGTGGCGGGCGGCGAGTTCTGGCCAGGGGGTAAGGGTGGCATCGAGTGCGGGCATGCTGGGTCCGTTGGGTGGTGCGGGGAACGGGGCGACTTTAGCATGTCATGCGAGGTGTGCGAGGGTTGGTGTCAAGGCGATGGTTTTGGGTTGTCTGGGCTGGCCCTTTCGCGGGTAAACCCGCTCCTACAAGTCCATGTAGGAGCGGGTTTACCCGCGAAAGGGCCAGCACAGTCGCAGCACGTTGAACAGGATGAAAGCCGCTCAACCCTGTTCGGTCACTTGCACACTGCGGTTTCGGTTGCGCCACACGCGGTACGCGCGAATTCCCGCGCGGACCGAGCCGAATAGCAGTTTGTCTTCCATGTCCCGCGCCATCCCCGAGCGCACCAGCATGCGCAGGAAGGTGCCTCGGGCGCGGGCGATGGCGAAGAAGATGCCTTGGGCCGCCAGGGTGTCGCGCACTTCGCGCAGGGCGGCCATGCCGCTGACATCGATGCTGGTTACCGCTTCGGCATCGAACAGCACGGCTTTAGGCTGGTCCTGGCTTTGCACGGCTTCCAGCAGGCGCATCTTGAAGTAGTCGGCATTGAAGAACAGGATGGCGTCGTCGAAGCGGTACACCACCAGGCCAGGCACGGTGCGGGCGTCCTTGAACTTGCGGATGTCCACCTGGCCTTCGGTGCCCGGCAGCCAGCCCAGTACGGCATCGGTGGGCTGGTAGATGCTGTAAAGCAGGCGCAGGATCGCCAGGGTCACGGCAAACACGATGCCGGGCAGCACGCCCAGGCCCAGTACGCCCGCCGTGGTCAGCAGGCACAGCCAGAACTCGAAGCGGCTAAGGCGCCGGATGTGCCCCAGCGACTTGATGTCGATCAGCCCCCAGCCAGCCATCAGCAACACGGCGCCCAGCGCAGCCTGCGGGATCCACGCCATGGGCGCGGTGAAGAACAGCAGAATCAGGGCGATGACCAGTGCAGCGATGATGCCCACCAGCTGGCTTTTGCCACCAACCATGTCGTTGACTGCCGTGCGCGAGTCGGCGCCGCTGATGGCAAAACCCTGGGAAACCCCGGCCGCCAGGTTGCTCACGCCCAGGGCGACGAATTCGTGGTTGGCGTTGATCGCATAGCCATGCCGGGCGGCAAAGCTGCGTGCGGTAAGCATGGCGCTACAGAAGCTGACGGTGGCGATACCCAGGGCGTCGCGCAGCAGGCTCTTCATTTCTGCCAGGTTGCTGTGTGGCCAGGCCAGTTGCGGGATGCCTGCAGGTACCGGCCCAAGGACGGCGACGCCGAAGCGGTCGAGGCCGAACAGGCCAACCAGCAGCATGAACAGCGCCACTACCGTGAGGGCGGCGGGCAGGCGCGGGTAGCGCCGTGGCAGCCAGATGAGCAGGCCCAGGGCGGCCAGGCCGATGATCAATGTGACCCAGTGAATTTCCCCCAGGCGCTGGAAGAAGTTGATCAGGCTGAGGATGAAACCGTCGCCCTCGATCTTGAAGCCCACCACCTTGGACAGCTGCCCGGCGATCAGGCTCAGGCCGATACCGTTGAGGTAGCCGATCAGGATCGGCCGCGAGAAAAAGCTGGCGATGAACCCGGCCCGCGCCAGGCCGGCGGCAATCAGCATCACGCCGACCAGCACGGTGACGATCACCGACAGTTCAGCGATGCGCTGCGGGTCGCCCATGGCCAGCGGTGCCACGGCACCGGCGATCATCGCGCAGGTGGCGGCGTCGGGGCCGACCATCAACTGGCGCGAGCTACCGATCAGCGCGTAGACGATCATCGGTAGCACACAGGCGTACAGGCCATATTGCGGCGGCAGCCCGACGATCTGCGCATAGGCAATGGCAATGGGAATCTGGATCGCGGCTACCGACAGGCCAGCTTGCAGGTCGGCGTGGAACCATTCACGGCGGTAGTGCAGCAGGTTGGCAAGGCCCGGTAGCCAGCGGGAGAGAAACATGCGTTGTCCTTTCGAATGGTTTCACGAATCCATTGAGCATATCCGCCACAAGCCGTTTCGCTTGCACGCGCTGAGGCCCGATGCGCATTGAAGCGGATCGGCGGGTAAATGGCCATGGGCCAGATCACGGGAGGGGGGAAAACGAAAAAAGGAGCCAAGGCTCCTTTTGACTGCGATGACGTTGCTGGAACGCCATGCGGGAATGCGATGTGGAGCGGGTAGAGGGAATCGAACCCTCAACTAAAGCTTGGGAAGCTTTCGTTTTGCCACTAAACTATACCCGCATCTGAGCTCGACTTTTTACCAGAACCTTCAGCGAATTAGAAGCCCAAGTTATAAAAAAGCTTGTCGGCGCCCCATGGCTTGCGGGTATTTGCTACAAGGCGCCGAGCCGCTCAGATGGCAAATGCATGCTGCCCCTGTTGCACAGGTTGGTAACGGTGACGGGGTTCACGCACGGTTGGCTTGAGGAACCCCAGCATGACACTGCGGGTGTTCTCGCAGGCGGTCTTGTTCTCCATGTCCAGGAAGTGGCCCGCGTCGCGGATCACGCTGAACTGGCTTCTGCCCACATGCTTGCTGAACTGCCGCGCATCCTCGACTGTGGTGTACTCGTCGCGTTCGCCGTTGATGAACAGTACCGGGATGTTGATATTGCGCGCACCTTGCAGCGCACGTTCCAGGTCGTGCTCCAGCACCTGGTTGATGTGGAAGTGCATCTGTGCGTACTCGTGGCTGTCCAGGCTGCTCACATGGCGGTAGTTGAAGCGCTTGAACAGCGACGGCAAGTGCTTGCCGATGGTGTCATTGACCAGGTTGCCGACCTGATAACGGTCGCAGGCGGCCAGGTACTGGCAGCCACGGTCCAGATAGTCGCGCATCGGCTCGTTGATCACTGGCGAGAACGAACTCACCACTGCCTTCTTCACGTACCGCGGCTGGTGCGCCAGCGCCAGCAGCGTGCTTGCGCCACCCCACGAAAAAGACATCACGTGGTCTGCCTGGAAGTGCTCGATCAGCTCAAGGAGGATATGCGCCTCGGTCTCCTTGCTGATCAGCCGTTCCTGACGGTTGTGCGGTTTGGACTTGCCGGCATACGGCTGGTCGAACAGTACCACGTTGAACTGTGGGTGCAGGTTACGTACCGTCTGGGCGAAAGAGGCCGTGGTGGCCAGCGAGCCGTTGATCAGGATGATCGTGTTTTCGGCCGCATCCGCGCGATAGAACTCCGTGTAAACCCGATACTGACCTTGGATATCAAGTACAGCGATTTCTGGCCTCATGTCATCGACTCCTGGCGCAAAAAGGGTATTCGCGTCACCTAGGGTGCACGTGCTTTATGACAGGTAGGCATTTGCCTGAAGATAAAACCGGGGGCCCTGTGTCGATCCTTGGCACTTGCGTCGACGGTATTGTTTTTGGCGGGCAATTTGCCGTGCCCCAAGGCATCTAGGCCTTGGGTGGCCGGCAAAAAGTGTCATCGACCGCGGGTGTGACCTGGTAGTCACATGCAGCCGCGTGGTTTTCAACCTAAAGCTTTGAAATCACTAGCTTTAGTCCGTCCGTCGTTTTGTGCTTACCACTGCACTTACCACTTAGGTAATGACCATCACGTCATTAGTGAAACCCACGAGTCACGAGCGTAGGCGAAGCTGGCGCGGCTGGGGTGGCTTGGCCGACGAACGGTTGTGATGGGAAGGGTAGCCGCGGGCGTCTGGACGGCGGGTGCCAGGCCTAGGCACCTCTCCCGTCTGTCGCACACCCGGCAAGTGGTGCCACCAAGGGTTAGTATTCCTTCCTATGGACGGGGGTATTCAGTGCATGCACGTGATATCGAAAAAACCGTTGCGGGATTTCTGGGATAAGCACGCGGACGCGAAAAGCCCTCTCGTCGAGTGGCACGCGCGCATGAAAAGGGCGCAGTACGCCACCCATCACGACGTGCAAAAGGACCTGCCCAAGGTCAGCATCCTCAAGGGCGGTCGGGTAGTGTTCAACATCGGTGGTAACAAATACCGGCTGGTGGTGTGTATGGATTACGTCCGGCAGTGGGTGTACGTGAAGTTTGTGGGAACCCACAAAGAATATGATGCGATTGATGCGGAGACGGTGTGATGAATATTAAGGCTGTTCGTAATGACGCCGACCTAGCCGCCGCACTGGCACGGGTTGACCAACTGTGGGGTGCCCCTGTGGATACCCCTGATGGGAATGAGCTTGACCATCTGGTAGCGATGATTGAGAAATACGAAGGTGAGCACTACCCGATGCCGGCCTCAAACCCCGCCGACGCCATAGAGTTCCTGAAGGATCAGCGAGGGGTGAAGTCATCCGCGTAGTGGTTCAGCTTGTGTAACAGGCATTCTATCTGTGAATGCCTGCCATTCGGTATAATCGCCATCTTGGCCATTGCTTAAGACGACCTCTGTTCGACTCGGCATAGGGCCTTTACCCGCCAATCGGTCGAACGCTAGGAAATAACTGGTGGTATCGACTTTTCTGTGCTCTAGTGCGAGGGTGGCGTCTTGAATCTTAAAAGGTAAAGGGAAAATGCCGTTAGTTACACGCAATGTATTCATTGACACGGAATTCTTCGTCAGAGCAAACCTTGACTTCAATTCTAGAACGATAAAATCCTTTGAAGAGTTGTGCGACAGTAATGAGCTGAACCACATCACAACCACTATTGTGGTGAATGAAGTTCGACGAAAAATTATTGATCATATCAAAGGCGCGCTTAAAGGTATCAAGAATTTCCGGCGGAAAGCTGCAGTCCTTAAAGAGTACGATGACGATAATATAAAGAACCTTTTTACTGAAATCAATGAAAATGATTTAGAAGTAAAAGCATTAAAGGCATTTGACGATTTTATTGACGCATCGAGCGCCAATGTCGTTGATATGAGCGGTGTAAATGGCAATGAGATTATTGAGATGTTCTTTAATCAGGCCAGTCCATTTAGCGCCCAAAAACCGAACGAATTCCGTGATGCGTTCTCCCTTCTTGCGATACGCTCTGCCTTGAAAGGGCAGGAAAAGGTATACGTGGTTTCGGGTGACGGTGACCACAAAGCTTTTTGCGAGGCTAATGAGCGATTCGTAAATATTGAAACGCTTAGTGGGTTGCTTGATATTTACAACAAGCACAACGACGAGAGAACTCGGTTCGTCGAGCAATTCTTGGAGCGTAAGAAAGAAGATATAATACAGCAGATAAAATCTCAGTTAGAGGATGCAGATGGCTACAACTCCTCAACATGGGAAGATGCTGAGCTAGATAGTTTTGAAGTTGCTGAAATTGAAGATTTTGAGCCCCAAATAATTCATTTGGACGATGAGAGTTGTCAAATTACATTCGACGTGACTGTAAAGTTTCTTGTGCATGTTAGTGGTCCAGATACTACGACTGGTCACTATGACAAGGAAGATGATGTTTTATACACATTTGACTCGACCGCTCGGCAGGAAGAAGAAGAAAAGAAGTTTTCTGTCGAGCTGGACTTGTCTTTTGAAGCCGATGAAGGCGAGTTCATCAATGATGAGTTTGATTTGCATATAAAAGGCTTGGGGCGTGGTATTGAGTTTGGTGTTGAAGAGTTTCAGTGGGAAGATCCAAGAATGTGATTAGGCCAAGCTGTTGATTTGTTGAGGTCGCCAAGCCCAGTGGCTTGGCCCCGACATTCGTCGGCAGTTAGGCGAACTAACCGTTTTCTGCAGTTCTACCCATTTAGGTCGGGCGCCGCTATAACAGCTCGCTTCCGCGCCTGCTCATGACCGCCCGGCGCCTTTCACCGGCTGAAGGCTGGCGTGGCGCTGGGCGCGGCACCGAAGCGTCTGGCTGCTCGGCCGCTGAGCCGTGGTAGTTCGTGATGTCGCACTCGATGGTATCCCGGACCAGGGCATTGGCAGCCCTTTGTTCGGGAGTGAGACTAAGGTCAGCCGCCCAGCGCTCGCGGGCCGGGTCCAGGCCTTCGGGCTCTGGTGACGGGTTCGGCTGATCGGGCGCCCCCCAGCGGCAGGCAGCCTGGGGCGACATTTCGGGCTCGGGTGCCGGAGTACGACCTGTGACTTCGATCAGCGCCGGTTCCAACGCCTGTTCGCCCTGTGCGTGAATGCCAGCATTCAACGCGAAGGCGACTCTCCGGGCTGCCTCCAATGGGTTGAGGTTGTTGAAATTGAACTGATTGTTCTGCTGCGCGAAGTCGGCGTCATCGCGCTGAGGCGCCGGGAATAGGCGGCTCAGATGCTGGATGAAT